>DASSGC010000312.1:0-26276 GCA_035693765.1 Acidimicrobiales bacterium | reverse complement strand
GCACCGGTCGGTCCCGCAGGGGTCGGTCCGGCAGGGGTCGGTCCGGCTGCGGTGGGTCCGGCTGCCGTCGGTCCGGCTGTTGTCGGATGGGTGGTGGCGGGTCCGGTGGTGGTCGATTCGGTGGGTCCGGCTGCGGTGGGTCCGGCAGCGGTGGGTTCGGTGGTGACGGGTTCGGTGGTGGGTTCGGTGGTGGGTCGGGGGCCCGGGGGGACCGCGGGAAGCGGGTCCGGCACCACGGAGGAACGGGCGGGGGCGGAGGTGGGGGTCATGACGCAGGGCGCCTCGTGCTGGTGATCGGTTGGGGGGGTGCCGTGCGCCGGCACCGAGGCGCGCCCCGCCGGGTGACCCGCCGAGCGGCGTTGATCGGCGGGTCACCGGTGTGGCGGACCCCGGACCTGCACACACGGCCCGGGGCGATCCGGCCGGGTATCCCGACCGTTGCTGCGGCGGCAGGACGCAAGCTACATCAGGTATGATCGAAAAGACAAGGCATCATCGGAAAAAGGCTCAATCAGGCTCAATCAGGCTCAATGGCATGTTCGACCAGCAGCAACACAGAAATTGGCACGGCACGTGCCAGCGCGCAGCGGCCTCCTCCCGGGCGGTGGCGCGGCGGTCGCGGCCGGCAGGTGATGGAATGTCCCGCCATGGCAGACCTTCCGTCCGGGTCCGACGCCGTCAGTCCCTCGCCGATCGCCGTCCCCGAGGCCGACCTCGACGACCTGCGCGACCGG
Organism: Acidimicrobiales bacterium; assembly: GCA_035693765.1. Taxonomy (GTDB): domain Bacteria; phylum Actinomycetota; class Acidimicrobiia; order Acidimicrobiales; family VFJN01; genus ZC4RG19. Next base: position 25,542 of record DASSGC010000312.1, on the reverse strand, counting down.
TTGCGCCGGACCCGCTGGCCCGAGGCCGAGACCGTGGACGACTGGTCGCAGGGCGTCCCGCTCGCCTACGTCCAGGAGCTGTGCCGCGACTGGGCCGACCGCTACGACTGGCGCTCGGTCGAGGCCCGGCTCAACGCCCTGGGCCCGTCCCGCACGCAGATCGGCGGGCTGGGGATCCACTTCCTCCACGTGCCGTCGTCCGAGCCCGGCGCGCTGCCGCTCGTGCTCACCCACGGCTGGCCGGGCTCGGTCGTGGAGTTCCTCGACGTCATCGGACCGCTCACCGACCCGGCGGCGCACGGTGGCGACCCGGCCGACGCGTTCCACGTGGTGTGCCCGTCGCTGCCGGGCTACGGGTTCAGCGACCGCCCGGCCACCACCGGGTGGGGCGTCGAGCGGATCGCGGCGGCCTGGGCCGAGCTGATGGCACGCCTCGGCTACGACCGCTACGGCGCCCAGGGCGGCGACTGGGGCGCGATGGTGAGCACGGCGATCGGGCAGCACGACCCCGACCACGTCGTCGGCGTCCACGTGAACATGCCCTTCGCCGGACCGGCCGCGGACGCCCCGCCGCCGACCGAGGCCGAGCTGGCGGCGCTGGCCGGCTACGAGGAGCATCGCCGGTCGGGGACCGGGTACTCGAAGCAGCAGTCCACCCGGCCGCAGACGCTCGGCTACGGCCTGGTGGACTCGCCGGCCGGGCAGTGCGCGTGGATCGTGGAGAAGTTCTGGGCCTGGACCGACTGCGACGGCCATCCCGAGAACGCGCTCACCCGCGACCAGCTCCTCGACAACGTGATGCTCTACTGGTTGCCGGCCACCGGGGCGTCGTCGGCGCGCCTGTACTGGGAGAGCTTCGTGCGACCGGTGCTCGGTCCGGTCGAGGTGCCGAGCGGGTGCTCGATCTTCCCCAAGGAGATCGCCCGGTTGCCCCGGAGCTGGGTCGAGCGTCGGTTCACCGACCTCCGCTACTGGAACGAGCTCGACCGTGGCGGCCACTTCGCCGCGTTCGAGCAGCCGGGCCTGTTCGTGGACGAGGTGCGCGCGTTCTTCCGCCTGGTCCGCTAGCCGGACCGCGCGCCGGTGCCGCCACCCCGCGGCGATTGCGTGTGTCGTGGCCCGGCGGGTCACAGTGGCCGCCCGCAGCGGGGACTCGGCAAACGGGGAGGATGCGCATGGACCGCCAGGAACTGCTCGGCCGCTTCGACATGACCGGCCGGGTGGTGATCGTGACCGGGGGCAGCCGGGGGATCGGCCGCGCGGTGGTGGACGGACTGGCGGCCATGGGGGCCCGGGTCGTCGTGGCCAGCCGCAAGCCGGAGGCGTGCGAGCGGGCCGCGGCGGAGGTGACCGCCGCCGGCGGCACCGCCCTCGCCGTGCCGACCCATGTCGGCGACCTCGACCAGGTGGCCGCGCTGGTCGAGGCCACGGTGGCCGCCTACGGGGCCGTGGACGTCGTGGTGAACAACGCGGCCAACCCCCTGGCCCAGCCGATCGGCTCGATCACGCCCGAGGCGTGGAACAAGTCGTTCGACGCCAACCTGCGCGGCCCGGTGTTCCTGGTGCAGCGCGCCCTGCCGTACCTCCGGGCCAGCGAGCACGCCGCCGTGGTGAACGTGATCAGCGCGGGCGCGTTCACGAGCGGGGCCTTCGTCTCGATGTACGTCGCGGGCAAGTCGGCCCTGCTGGCGATGACCCGGTCGATGGCGGCCGAGCTCGCGGGTGACGGCATCCGGGTGAACGCCCTGGCGCCGGGGACGGTGGACACCGACATGGTGCGCAGCAACCCGGAGCCCGTGCAGCAGGTGATGGTCGGCGCCCAGCTCATCGCCCGCATGGCCCAGCCGGCGGAGATGGTGCCGGCGACGCTGTTCCTCGCCAGCGACGCGTCCAGCTTCATGACCGGCCAGGTGCTGGTGGTGGACGGAGGGATGACCGTTCACTGAGGTCGCTCCCGCCGCCGCACGTGCGCCGGTTCACATGACCATGACACCTCGATGACGGCCATTGCACAACGCGTGAAAAAACCCTACGGTGCCCGATCGTGGGTGAGACATCCGTCACAGCGTCCGCGGAACCACCGTCCGCGGGCACCCGTGGGCCCGACGCACCGGCACCGACCGACGGGCGGTTGACCCGGGCGGCTCGCACCCGCGCGTCGGTGGTCGAGGCCCTCCTCACCCTCAACGAGGAGGGCAACCTCCGGCCCACCGCCCGCGACATCGCCGCCAAGGCCGGCGTGTCGCTGCGCTCGCTGTACGTCCACTTCGACGACCTCGAGGCGCTGTTCGTCGCCGCATCCGACCGGCACAGCGAGCGCATGGCGGCCCTGCTGTCGCCGCTCGTCACGACCGGGTCGTTCGACGAGCGGCTCGAGGCCTTCCTGAAGCGGCGGATCACCCTGAACGAGACCGGCGCCGGCGTGCGCCGTGCCGCGCTGCTCCAGGAGCCCTTCTCACCCGCGCTCCAGGCCGCGCTGGCGAGCGGCCGGAGCCTGATGCGCTCCGAGGTCCGCCACGCCTTCGGGCCCGAGATCGCCGGCGCCCGGCCCGGCACGGGACCGCTGCTCCGGCACGCGTTGGAGATCGCCACGAGCGCGTCGACCTGGGAAGCGCTCCGTACCCACCAGGGCCTCACCGTCGACGACGCACGCGACCACGTGCGGGAGATGGTGCGGTCGTTCGTCGGGAGCTGGGGACCCGAGGGGGCGGTTGCCGCGCCCGCCGGCGACGCACCGGGACCGGCGCCCGACCGGACCGTCGACGAGCCACGACCGGCGCCCGACGAGGCCGAGGGCTGACCTGAGATCCATGGGGAGACCACAGTGATGACCGCCGCCATCGGACGTACGAGATCGGGCGACCTCGCGGGACTGGCGGGCCGGTTCAGCTTCGCGCTGCCCCTCCTCGCGCTCGTGCTGCTCCAGCAGGTGTTCTTCAGCGCCCCGGTGGGGATCGTGCTCAACGGGGCGCTGGTCGGTGGGCGCATCGCGCTCATCGCCCTCGGCATCGCCCTCGTGTACCGGGCCAACCGCATCATCAACTTCTCGCAGGGCGACCTGGGCGCCCTGCCCGCCACCCTCGGCGTGATGCTGGTGGTGGCGTGGGGCTGGAGCTACTGGCTGGGTCTCGTCGCCGGGCTGGCCGCCGCCATCGTGCTCGGCGTCCTCGTCGAGGGGCTCATCATCCGGCGCTTCTTCACCGCACCCCGCCTGGTGCTCACGGTCGCGACCATCGGCCTGTCCCAGGTGCTGGCCGGCGCCGGGCTGTTCCTGCCCCGCGCCTTCGGCGACAACTCGTTCGGCACCCGCCTGCCCCAGCCGTTCGACGCCAGCTTCGTGTTCGGCGGGGTGACCTTCAACGCCAACGACATCTTCACGATGATCGTCGTGCCGGTGTGCCTGCTCGGCCTGGCGCTGTTCCTCCAGCGGTCGACCGTGGGGATCGCCATCGTGGGGGCGGCCGAGCGGGCCGACCGGGCCTTCACCCTCGGCATCCCGGTGCAACGCCTGCACACGGTGGTGTGGGTGGTGGCGTCGGTGCTCGCCTTCCTCGCCATGTTCCTGCGGGCCGGGGCGGTGGGGCTGCCGATCGGCGAGGTCCTGGCGCCGACGTTCCTGGTCCAGGCGCTGGCCGCGGCGGTGTTCGGGCGGTTCGAGCGGTTCACGACCATCGCCGCCGCCGCCATCGGGCTCGGCATCGTCGACCAGGCGATGACGTTCCAGGAGTGGGCCCGCCCGGCCTACAACGACGCCGTCCTGTTCGGCATCGTGCTGGTCGGCCTGCTGGTCACCCGGCGGGGGACGAGCACGGGCCGGGTCGACACCGACTCGTCGGCCACGTGGCAGGCCACACGAGAGATCCGGCCGGTGCCGCGGGAGATGCGGCGGCTGCCGGAGGTGGTGTGGGGTCGTGTGGCCCTGTGGGCGATCGTCGGCGCCTTCGTCCTGACGCTGCCGACGTGGCTGTCGACGAGCCGGATCAACCTCGCCACCATCATCGTGATCTTCGGCATCGTGGCCGCCTCGCTGGTGGTGCTCACCGGCTGGTCCGGGCAGGTGAGCCTCGGCCAGATGGCCTTCGTCGGGGTGGGTGCCGCCGTGGGCGGCGCCCTCACCGACCAGCGGGGCTGGGACCTCGCCGTCGCCGGGCTGGTGGCCGGCCTGGTGGGCGGCGTCGCGGCCGTGATCGTCGGCTACCCCGCGCTGCGGCGGCGCGGGCTGACGCTGGCCGTCAGCACGCTGGCGTTCGGCCTGTTCGTGTCGTCGTACCTCCTCAACCGCACCATCTTCGGTGACCGGCTGCCGGGGCGGCGGATCGACCGGGGCACGATCCTCGGCATCGAGCTGGTCAGCGAGACCTCGATGTACTTCGCCACCCTGGCCGTGCTCGCGCTGGCCCTGTTCATGGTGGTGGGGCTGCGGCGCAGCCGGACCGGCCGGGTGCTCATCGCCATCCGCGAGAACGAGAAGGCCGCCCGGGCGTACGGCGTCAACGCCACGCGCACGAGCCTGGCGGCGTTCGCGCTGTCGGGTTTCCTGGCCGCCCTGGCCGGCGCGCTCTACGTCCACCAGCAGACGGGCCTGAGCGCCGACCCCTACCTGCCCCAGCGCAGCCTCGAGCTGTTCACCATGGTGGTCATAGGCGGGCTCGGCTCGCTGCCCGGCGCGCTGCTCGGGGCCACCTACGTCCACAGCGTCGACTTCTTCCTGCCGGTCGAGTGGCAGTTCCTCGCCACCGGGTTCGGGTTGCTGCTGGTGCTGCTGTTGTTCCCGTCCGGCTTCGGTGGCGTGCTGGCCGATCTGCGGGACGGGACCCTGCGCAAGATCGCCGCCCGCCGGGGCCTGATCGTGCCGAGCCTGCTGGCCGACGTGCGGGTCGAGGAGGCGGTGGACGAGCCACCGCCCGAGCCGGTGCTGGCGGCCGCGGCCGAGATCGCGGAGCAGGCCACCGCGGGGTTGGAAGTCGTCGACCTCGCGGGCCGGAGCAACGGGTCGGAGCCTGCCGATGCGCCCGTCGATGCCCCGGCCGACGCCGTTACGGATGCCGTGACAGATGCCGTGACAGACGGGGTGACCGACCGCGTGATCGGCAGTGTCGCCGATGCCGTGGCCGGCGACGCGCCGGGCAGCGGCCCGGGCACCGCCCGCGACGGAACGGGGACCGACGGCGACGCGATGGAGGTGCGCTCGTGACCGCCCGCGACGAGCTGCCGACCGGGGCCGACGCACCCTTCGAGGCCGCGCTCGACGCCGTCGGCATGAGCGCACCCGTCCCCGACCCGCTCGTGGTGGAGGAGGTCGCCGAGGAGGCGGCAGCGGCGGCCGCTGCCGCCGCTGGCGAGCCCGCGGCCGAGGCGCCGCGGGGCTGGTGGGCCCGCTGGAAGCAGTCGACCACCCAGGGTGCCCCGATCTTCCCCCTGTTCGTGCTGTTCGGCCTCAACATGGTCGACGAGCTCGACCGCACCGCGTTCGGCGTGCTGCTGCCCGAGATCCGCGACCACTTCGGCCTCGACACCAACGGCATCCTCACCGTGGTCGCCCTCTCGCTCGTCGCCGCCATCATCCTGGCCCTGCCGATCGGGTTCTACGCCGACCGCTGGCGGCGGGTGCCGATCGCCGCGACCGGCGCGTCCGTGTGGGGCGCGTTCTCGGTGCTGACCAGCCTGGCCACCAACCTGTGGGTGCTGGGCGGCGCCCGGGCGGGCGCAGGCCTCGGGCGCGCCGTCAACGACCCGGTGCACAACTCGCTCCTGGCCGACTACTACGACATCCCGGCCCGCCCCCGCGTCTACGCGGTGCACCGGTACGCCAACGCACTCGGGCAGTTCCTCGGCCCGCTGTCCGCCGGCGTCATCGCCTACGCCTTCGGGTGGCGGGTGCCGTTCGTCGTGTTCGCCGTGGTGACGGGCGCCTTCATCGTCCTCACGCTCCGCCTGCGGGAGCCCATCCGGGGCCGCTTCGAGCGGCGCGCCATGGGCGTCAGCGACGACGTGGCCGACACCGAGGAGCAGGCGCCGTCGTGGGCCGAGTCCTACCGCATCGTGTGGCAGGTCCGGACCCTGCGGCGCATCTACACCGCCCTACCCTTCGTGGCCGTCTCCCTCGTCGGGCTCATCACCCTGGGCGGGCTCTACTACGAGAGCGTCTTCGAGCTCGACGAGCGGGCCCGCGGCTTCCTGACCGCCGGCGTCGAGGGCGTCGCCCAGTTCGCCGGCCTGATGTTCGGCATCCCGCTCACGACCAAGCTGATGGCCAAGGGCCCCGGCTACGTCGTCCGCTTCCTCGGCACGGTCTCGTTCGGCATCGCCGCCCTGTGGGTCGTGTTCGCGCTCGCCCCCAACCTGGTGGTGGCGGTCGTCGTCAACGCCGTGATCTCCGGCGCCTTCTTCCTGCTGGTGCCCGGCATCTACGTGGTGCTGTCGTTGGCGGTGCCGGCCAAGGTGCGGGCGTTCGGCTACGCCATCGGCTCGCTGTTCATCCTTCCCGGCCTGCTGCTGCTCCCCGTGGTGGGGTCGCTGGCCGACGCCCACGGCATCCGCGTCGGCCTGCTGCTGGCGGCGCCCGTGTTCGTCGTCGGCGGCATGGTGCTGGCGTCCGCCGGCAACTTCGTCGAGCACGACATCGCCCAGGTGTGGAAGTCGACCGCGGCCCGCTCGGAGGTGGCGCACCTGCGGCGCCAGGGCCGGGTGAAGCTGCTGCTCGCCCGCGACATCGACGTCCACTACGACAACGTGCAGGTGCTGTTCGGCGCGACCCTCGAGGTCGACGAAGGCGAGATCGTCGCCGTCATGGGCACCAACGGCGCCGGCAAGTCGACGCTGCTGCGGGCCATCGCCGGCCTGGTGCAGGCCAGCAGCGGCGCCGTCGTGTTCGACGGCCGGGACATGACCCACACCCCGCCGAACGAGATCGCCGGACGTGGCGTCGCCGTCGTGCCCGGCGGGCAGGGCGTCTTCACCCACCTGTCCGTGGCCGACAACCTGCGGCTCGCGGCGTGGAACCACCGCAAGCGGGCCGCCGAGACGAAGGCCGCCACCGAACGGGTGCTCGACATGTTCCCCATCCTGCGGGATCGGTTGGACGAGCCGGCCGGCAACCTGTCGGGCGGCCAGCAGCAGATGCTCACCCTCGGGATGGCCTTCATCGGCAAGCCCCGCCTGCTGATGATCGACGAGCTGTCGCTCGGCCTGGCGCCGTCGGTGGTGTCGCAGCTGCTGGAGATGGTGCGGGCGCTGCGCGACGCCGGCACGACCGTGATCCTGGTCGAGCAGTCGGTCAACGTGGCGCTGACCGTGGCCGACCGCGCCTACTTCATGGAGAAGGGCGAGGTCCGCTTCGAGGGCCCCACAGCCGAGCTGCTGGAGCGCCCCGACCTCCTGCGCTCGGTGTTCCTCCGGGCGGCCGCGGCGGAGGTCGAGGACGAGGCGGGCGAGGCCGCGGCCCGTTCCGGCCTGCGCGAGGGCCCGCCCGTGCTGGAGGTGCGCGACGTGAGCCGGCGGTTCGGCGGCGTCCGCGCCCTCGACGGCGTCTCGTTCGACCTGCGGCCCGGCGAGATCCTCGGCTTCATCGGGCCCAACGGTGCCGGCAAGACCACGCTGTTCGACGTCATCTCGGGCTACACGCCCGCGGACACCGGCACGATCCGGCTCCGGGCCGGCGGGCGGATGGTCGACCTCCACGACGCGCCCACCCACGTCCGGTCGTGGCGGGGGCTCGGACGCTCGTTCCAGGACGGTCGCCTGTTCCCCGGGCTGACGGTCGACGAGGCCATCGCGGTGGCGCTGGAGCAGCACGTCGACGTGCGCGACCCGGTCGCCGCGACGCTCCACCTGCCGTCGGTGAGCGACTCGGAGGAGAAGGCGCGGGCCCGGGTCGACGAGCTGATCGAGGTGCTGGCGCTGGGCGCCTACCGCGACAAGTTCGTCCGCGAGCTCTCGACCGGTACCCGCCGGGTGGTCGACCTGGCCTGCGTGCTGGCACAACGGCCCCGGGTGCTGCTGCTCGACGAGCCGTCGAGCGGCATCGCCCAGCGCGAGGCCGAGGCGCTGGCCCCGATGCTCCGCCGGGTGCGCGACCAGCTCGGCGCCAGCCTGCTCGTCATCGAGCACGACCTTCCCCTGCTGGGCTCGATCTCCGACCGGATGATCGCCCTCGACCTCGGACGCGTGGTGGCCGAGGGATCGCCCACGGACGTCATCGAACACCCATCAGTGGTCGCCTCGTACCTCGGGACCGACGAGGCCGCCATCACCCGATCCGGTGCCCCGACAGCGGGCTGACGTCCCCCGGCGCCAGCCCCGCGCACGAAAGGAGTCGGCGATGTCCACCATCGACGAGAAGCCCACAACCGGTGAAGGCGGCGAGACGCCGCCTCAGCCTCCGAACTGGACCAGGGCCGCCAAGCGGTACGGCCCGATCGCGGCCCTGGTCGTGCTGATGGCCGCGGCCGTCCTCGTGTTCGGCGGCGGCGGTGGCGGGGACGACGACGAGGGCTCGGGTGACACCGAGTCGGCCGCATCGGACCGCGACGCGCTGATCAAGGCGGGCCCGATGACACCCGAAAGGGCTGAGCTCGAAGGTGAGACCGACGTCGACTTCGGGCCCAACTGCGACGCCGAGCTGGGCACGATCAAGCTCGTCTCGGTCTACGCACCGCCCTGCGTCCAGCCGTTCGAGGGCGACAACGGCGGCGCCACCTACGCCGGCGTCACCGCCGACGAGATCAAGATCGTCTACTACCAGGCGGACCCCGCCCTCGACCCGCTCAACACGTCGGCCATCGCCGGCGCGGGCGCCCAGGTCGACCCCGCCTCGGCCCGGGCCACCATGCAGAACTTCGTGGCCCTGTACAACAAGTTGTTCGAGACGTACGGCCGGACCGTGAAGGTGGAGGCGTACACGGGCACGGGCGCGGGCTCCGACGCGGCGGCGGCCAAGAACGACGCCATCGCCATCGCGGAGATGGAGCCGTTCGCGGTCATCGGCGGACCCGCCCAGTCGAGCCCGGTGTTCGCCACCGAGCTCGCCTCGCGGAAGATCGTCTGCGGTCCGGGCTGCGCGCTTGCGCTGAACGAGGACATCGTCGAGGACCTCGCGCCCTACGTCTGGCAGGTCGGCCCGACCCCCAACCAGGCGGCGGCGCTGGCGGCCGAGATGGTCGGCAAGCTCGCCGGTCCCGGCAAGGCCGAGCTGGCCGGCGACGACGCCACCAAGGCCAAGGACCGGGTCTACGCCCTGCTGCACTACGACACGCCCGACGGCGACCACCAGGCCGTGTTCGAGGCGTTCCAGGAGGAGCTGGCGGACAACGGCATCGAGCTGGCCACCGACGTCGAGTTCACCCTCGACCTGGCCCGGGCCCAGGAGAACGCCCGCACCAACATCGGCAAGCTGATGGACGCGGGCGTGACCACGATCATCTACTACGGCGATCCGCTCACCCCGGCCTCGCTCACCGAGGAGGCCACGGCCCAGAACTACCACCCCGAGTGGATCCTCGGCCCGAACACGCTCATGGACACGACGCTGTTCGCCCGGCGGACCGACGTCGACCAGTGGAAGAACGGATTCGGCATGAGCCTGATCGGCGCCCGGGGCGAGCGGTCGACCAACGGCGCGTTCCAGATCCACGAGTGGGCCTACGGCGAGCCGCCGGCCAACACCAACGCCAACGTGTTCGAGCCCTACATCCGCACGATGTTCACCGGCATCCACCTCGCCGGTGCCGAGCTGACGGCGGAGTCGTTCCGCGACGGCCTGCTCCGCTACCCGAAGACGGGCGGCGGCCCCACCGAGCCCCTGACCTCGCGGGGCGACCAGGGCGTCTGGCCGGGGTTCGACTGGGGCGGGTCGGACGACGTCGCGCTCATCTGGTTCGACCCGACGGCGGCCGGGGAGGACGAGGTCGGCAACCAGGGCACCGGCATGTACCGCTACGCGAAGGGCGGGGAGCGCTACACGATCGGTAACCTTCCGGAGTCGCTGGAGGACGCCGGGATCTTCGACGTCGACGCGTCGGTGACGGTGTTCGACGAGGTCCCCGAGGAGGACCAGGCTCCGGACTACGACCCACCGGCCTGACGCCGGAGGGGGGACAACGGGAGGGGAACGTATGTCCACCACGGACGAGACCGCATCGACGACCGGGCCGGGCGGCGACACGCCGTCCGGCCCCCCGCCGGCCTGGCAGAAGGCGCTCAAGCGGTACGGGCCCGTCGTGGCCGTGGTGGTCGTCGTCGTGGCCGCCGTCGTCGCGTTCGGCGGCGGGGGCGGCGACGACGAGGGGGGCGACACGGCGTCGGGCGGCGAGGAGGTCGCGTCCGAGGACGAGCTGACCAGCACCGGGCCGATGACGCCCGCCAAGGCGGACCTGCTCGGCGAGACCGACGTCGACTTCGGGCCCGACTGCGACACCGACCTGGGGACCATCAAGCTCGTGTCGGTGTACGCCCCGCCGTGCGTGGCGCCCTTCACCGGCGACAACGGCGGCGCCACCTACCGCGGCGTGACCGCGGACGAGGTCAAGGTGATCTGGTACCGGCTGGACCCGAAGCTCGACCCGCTCACCGCGGCGACCGTCGAGAACGCCGGCGCCGACATCGATCCGCAGACCGCGGCCGAGACGGTGGAGGGCTTCGCCACCCTCTACAACAAGCTGTTCGAGACCTACGGCCGCACGGTCACGGTCGAGGTGTACACCGGCACCGGGGCCGGCGACGACCTGGAGAAGGCCAAGGCCGACGCCATCGAAATCGCCGAGAAGGACCCGTTTGCGGTGATCGGCGGGCCGGGCCAGGCCAGCTCGGTGTTCGCCGGCGAGCTGGTGTCGAAGGGCATCGTGTGCGGCCCGGGCTGCGCCACCGCGCTGCCGGAGGAGCTCGTCGAGGAGTACGAGCCCTACGTGTGGCAGATCCTGCAGACGCCCGATCAGGGCGTGGCGGCCGCATCGTCGGTGATCGCCACCCTGGCGGGCCCGGGGAAGGCGGAGCTGGCCGGCACGCCCGAGATGCGGGAGAAGGACCGGGTCTACGGCCTGCTGCACTACGACAACGCCAACGGTGAGTACCAGCCCGTCTTCGAGGAGTTCACCCGGCAGCTCGAGGAGAACGGCATCGAGCTGGCGACCGACGTCGAGTTCACCCTCGACCTGGCGGCCTCGCAGGAGAACGCCCGCACCCACATCGCCAAGCTCATGGACGCCGGCGTGACGACGATCATCTACTACGGCGACCCGCTCACCCCCGGGGCCCTCACCAAGGAGGCGACGGCCCAGGACTACTGGCCCGAGTGGATCCTCGGGCCCAACGTGTTGATGGACACCACGATCTTCGGGCGGCTCACCGATCAGCAGCAGTGGAAGAACGGCTTCGGCGTGTCGGCCCTCGCGGCCCGGACCGCGATGGAGGACGACGGCGCCTTCCGCATCTACAACTGGGCCTACGGCACGATGCCGCCCAGCAACACGGCCAACATCCTCGAGCCGCAGATCCGCACCATCTTCACCGGCATCCACCTGGCCGGGCCCGACCTCGACCCCGAGACGTTCCGCGACGGCCTGTTCCGGTTCCCGCCGTCGGGCGGCGGGGCCACCCAGCCGCTCCTCTCGTGGGGCAACCACGGCCTGTGGCCGGAGCTCGACTGGGGCGGCACCGACGACGGCACCCTCATCTGGTGGGACCCCGAGGCCGTGGGCGAGGACGAGGTCGGCAACCAGGGCACCGGCATGTACCGCTACGCCAACGGCGGGGAGCGCGGGAAGTTCGGGGAGGGCCCCACGTCGCTCGCGGACTCCGGCCTGTTCGACGTCGCCAGCTCGGTGACGGTCTACGACGAGGTGCCGGAGGCCGACCGGACGCCCGACTACCCGCCGCCCAGCTAGGCGCGGCGGGGTCCGCACGACGGGGGGTTGCGCCGATGTCCACCACTGACGAGCCCGGGCCGGCCGACGCGCTGCCGGGTGGCGACGAGCCGCCCGGCGGTCGCCGGTCGGGTCGCGCCGCGGTCGCTCGCCGCTACGGGCCCGTCGCGGCGGCGGTCGCGCTGGTCGTCGGCGCGGTCGCCGTGTTCGGCGGCGGCGGCGAGGGCGGCGGGGAGAACGCGGCGCCGGGCGACGGCGGCGTGCCGTCGGAGGACGAGCTGATCCAGTCGGGGCCGATGACGCCCGCCAAGGCGAAGCTCCTGGGGGAGACCGTCCAGTTCGGGCCGAGTTGCGACACCGGCACCGGCCGGATCAAGGTGCCGATCGTGCTCGTGCCGCCGTGCGTCGAGCCGTTCACGGGCGACAACGGCGGCGCCACCGGGCCGGGGGTCACCGGTGACGAGATCAGGATCATCTACTACCAGACCGACCCGGTGAACGACCCGCTCGCGGCGGCGACCCTGCGCAACACGGGCGCCGAGGTCGACGCCGCCTCCGCGCGGGAGACCGCCGCGGCCTACGTCACCCTCTACAACAAGGTGTTCGAGACCTACGGCCGCACCGTGGTGGTGGAGACCTTCACCGGCAGCGGTGCCTCCGACGACCGGGACGCGGCCCGGGCCGACGCCGTCGCCATCGCCGAGAAGGAGCCGTTCGCCGTGATCGGCGGGCCGATCCAGGCGACCGAGGTGTTCGGCCCCGCCATCGCCGCGGAGCGCATCGTCTGCGGGCCGGGGTGCTCCGGCGCGCCGCCGGAGGCGACGATCGAGGAGTACGCGCCCTACCTGTGGCCGGTGGGGCCGACGCCCGAGCAGGCGGCGGCGTTGGTGGCCGAGATGGTGGGCAAGCTGGCCGGGCCGGGCAAGGCCACCATGGCCGGCGACCCGGCGCTGCACGACCGGGACCGCAGGTACGCCCTCGTCCACTACGACACGCCGGACGGCGACCAGCGCCCAGCGTTCGAGGCGATGCGGGACGAGCTGAGCGGCCGGGGCGTCGAGCTGACGACCGACGTCGAGTACGCGCTCGACCTCGCCCGGATGCAGGAGAACGCCCGGACGACGATCGCCAAGCTCGCGGACGCGGGCATCACGACGGTGATCTTCTACGGCGACCCGCTCACCCCGGCGGCACTGACGATCGAGGCGACCGCCCAGGACTACCACCCCGAGTGGATCCTGGGGCCGAGCGTGCTGGCCGACAGCACGATCTTCGCCCGCGGCACCGACGGCGAGCAGTGGAAGAACGGGTTCGGCATGACGTTCCCGGCGGCGCGCGGCGCCTTCGGCACGAGCGACGCGTACCGCATCCACCGGTGGGCCTACGGCGAGGACCCGCCCAACTCCAACGCGGACGTGATCGAGCCGCCCATCCGTGCGATGTTCGCCGGCATCCACATGGCCGGCCCCAACCTGACACCGGAGACGTTCCGCGACGCCCTGTTCCGCTCGCCCGTGGGCGGGGGACGCCCGACGGTGCCCCAGGTGTCGGTCGGCGAGCACGGGGTGTGGCCCGACCTGGACTGGGGCGGCGTCGACGACATGGGCATCGTGTGGTGGGATCCGACGGCCGTGGGCGAGGACGAGGTCGGCAACCCGGGGACGGGGATGTACCGCTACGCCAACGGGGGTGCCCGGTACACCATCGGCCACCTGCCCGACACGCCGGAGGAGGCGGGGCTGTTCGACGTCCAGCGGTCGGTCACCGTGTACCAGGAGATCCCCGCCGGGGACCGGGCGCCGGACTACCCGCCGCCGCCGTGACCGCGGGCGGAGGGTCGGTGGAGGCGCCCGCGCCGCTCACGCACGATCAGCGCCACGGGTTCACGACGCCCACGCCGTCGAGGCGCGCGAAGTCCTTCGCGTTGCGGGTGACGACGGCCAAGCCGTACACGACGGCGGTCGCCCCGATGAGGGCATCGCGGAAGGGCGCGGGATCGGGCACGTGGAACGCCGCCGCCCGGCGTGCGACCGCCTCGTCCACGGGCAGGACGCGCCCGGCGAACGCGGCGGTCACGCTGCCGTCGAGCCACCGGCGCAGGAGCGCACCGCTGGCCGGGTCGTTGCGCTCGGCCAGCAGCACGCCGTGCTCCAGCTCGTGCAGCGTGATGGACGAGAGGAACATCCGGGCCGGCGGGACGCCCGCCGCCCAGTCGAGCACGCCGGGGTCCGCGCGTCCCGATCTCGCCCGGCGCAGCTCCGACACGACGTTGGTGTCGAGCACGAACATCAGTCGAACGCGGCCGGTCGCGGCGTGTCGTCCACCACGGGTGGGGTGAACTCGATCTCCTCGACGCCCTCCGGCTCCCCGAGCAGCTCGACGATGCTCCGTCCCCCGACGAGCCGTTCGTACGCCTCGAAGGTGAGGAGCACGTGGGCGGGGCGACCCCGGTCGGTGATGTACACCGGCCCGTGCTCGGCCGCGTTCTTCGCGCCGCTGGTGTCCTGGTTGAACTCGCGGCTCGTCATGACCTTCATCGTCGCAGCGCTCCTCCTCGGGCGACCGGCATGTAGTGATGTTACTACCTTGGTCCAGCGGCCGGCGCGCTCAGGTCCCAGCCGGGGGCGGGCGGACCTACAGGAACTGGCCGACGGCGTGGATCGCCAGGCCGGCCAGCCCGCCGACGACGGTGCCGTTGATGCGGATGAACTGCAGGTCGGGCCCGAGCAGCAGCTCGAGCCGGTCGGCGGTCTCGCGCCCGTCCCAGCGGGCCACGGTGCCGCTGACCATGGCCGCGATCTCGTCGCTGAACTGCTCGGCGACGTAGCGGACGCCGGTCTCGACGGCCTCCTCGACGCGGGCGGCCAGGGCGGGGTCGTCGCGCAGGCGCTCGCCGAGGGCGACGGCCGCGACGGCCAGGCGCCGCCGCAGCTCGGAATCCTCGTCGGCCGCCTGCGAGCGCAGGCCCGCCTTGATGTCGCGCCACACGCCGGCCAGCCACTCCCGCAGCTCCGGGTGCGCCAGGATCTCACGCTTCAGCTCCTCGCCCCGGGCGGCCAGCTCGGGCGAGGTCTGGAGCTGGTCGACGAGCCGGCGGACACGGGCGTCGACGTCGTTCCGCAGCTCGTGGTCGGGGTCGTCGATGACCTCGCGCAGCACCTTGCGGGCGCCGTCGAGCAGCCGCTCGAAGATGCGGTCCTCGGCCGCCTCGGGCAGCCACCAGGGCGACTCGTCGCCGAACCGGTCGCGCAGCCGGTCGTGGTTCTCGGCCAGGAACCGGTCGACCGCCCGGAGCAGCGAGTCGAGCAGCTCGTGGTGGCGGCCGTCCGCGGTCATGATCCCGAGCGCCCGGCCGGCCAGCGGGGCCAGCGGGGTGGTCTCGACCCGGCGCCGCACCACGTCCTCCAGCGCCCGGTGGACCTCGTCGTCGCGCAGCAGGTCGGCGGCGGTCGCGGCGGCGTCGGCCGCGTGGCGGGCCAGGCGGGCGGCGTTGTCCGGCGCGGCCAGCCAGCCGGCGAGCCGGGGCACCACCCGGGCGGTGCGGACCCGCTCGGCGATGATGTCGGGCGTCAGGAAGCTCGTCTGGACGAACTCCCCGAGCGTCTCGCCGAACTGGTCCTTGCGGGCGGGGATCACCGCCGTGTGGGGGATGGGCACACCCAGCGGGTGGCGGAACAGCGCGGTGACGGCGAACCAGTCGGCGAGCGCGCCCACCATCGACGCCTCGACCGCGGCCTCGACGTAGCCGATCCAGCCGGCGTCGCCGCCGACGAGCTGCAGGGCGAGGAACACCAGGGTGACCGCCACCAGGAGACCCGTGGCCCGCCGTCGCATGCGGGCGAGGCGGGCCCGGCGGTCGCCGATGTTGGCCGGCTCCGGGGGACGGTCCCGACCGCCCGGCGGTGGCGCGGGCGCCGCCGCCGGGGCGGGCGTGTGGGTCGTTGCCATGCCGCTGGTGTACCCCAGTGGCGGCGCCCGGACCCGACCGGCGCGCCTTGTGCCCGCCGGCCGGTGACGGCCATGCTGCGGCGCCATGGCCCCACCCCGTCCCGTGACCGTCGTCGGCGGCGGCGTCTCCGGCCTGACCTGCGCGGTGGTGCTGGCCGAGGCCGGTCACCCGGTCCGGGTCGTGTCCCGTGACCGGCCGGCCGACACGACGTCGGCCGTGGCGGCGGCGCTGTGGTTCCCCTACCGGGTGCTGCCCTACGACCGGGCGCTGGCCTGGTCACGGACGGGCTACGAGCGGTTCGCCGACCTGGCGGCGGCGACGCCGGCGGCCGGTGTCCGGATGCGGTGGGGCGTCGAGCTGGCGCGCGACGAGCCCGGCGACCCGTGGTGGGCGGCCGCCGTGCCGGAGCTGACGGTCGTGCGGGACGTGCCCCCCGGGTACCGGGCCGGCTGGCGGTTCGCAGCCCCGGTGGTCGACATGGGGATCTACCTGCCGTGGCTGTCGACCCGGGCCGCGGCCGCCGGTGTCACGACCGCCACGCGGGCGCTCGCCCCGTCGGATCTCGCCGACCCGGCCGACCCCGCGGGCCTCGGCGACCTGGTGGTCGACTGCGCCGGCCTCGGGACGCGCGATCTGGTGCCCGACCCGACGGTCGGCCCGGTGCGGGGCCAGGTCGTGGTCGTCGACCAGGTCGGGATCGAGGAGTGGGTCTGCGACGACGGCGACGACGCCCGCCTGACCTACGTCGTGCCCCGCCTGGACGAGGTGGTGGTGGGCGGCACCGCCGAGGACGGCGCCTGGGACCTGCGACCCGACCCGGCCGTGGCCGGCGCCATCCTCGACCGGGCGGTCGCCCTGGTCCCGGCCCTGGCCGGGGCGGGCGTCCGCCGCCACCAGGTGGGCCTCCGGCCTGCCCGGCCGTCGGTCCGCCTGGAGGCCGAGCAGCGGGAGGGCCGCACCATCGTCCACGACTACGGCCACGGCGGCGCCGGCGTGACCCTGTCGTGGGGGTGCGCGGAAGAGGTGGCGGCGCTGGTCGCCGGCGTGGCCTGACCGCTCACCAGCGCAGGCAGGTCCGCGCCGGCCGGTGGTCGGACAGCACCTGGGGCACGATCTCCGCCGTCACCACCTCGACCACCCGGGTGACCAGGATGTGGTCGGTCTGGCTGTGCGGTCGGTGGGACGGGTACGAGCGGCCCCGCACCGCCCGCCGCCAGCCGCGCCCGGCCAGGCGTTCGACGCACCAGCCCCACATGTTCATGTCGCCCGCGAAGGCGCCGGGCTCGTCCGGCCCGGGCAGCGCGGCCCGGATGGCCGGCGCCAGGCGCCACACCGGGTCCTTGAGCAGCGGCATGTGGGTCCCGGCCACGGTGAAGGGCGCGCCGTCGACGTCGACCACGGCCCGCACGACCGCCCGCTGCCCCGGGTCCCGGGGAAGCTGGGGACCGACGCGGACGACCGCCGCGTCCCGCACGGGCAGGCGCGACAGCACCGCCACCACCCAGTCGCCGTCGCCGGCCGGTCCGACGCGGGCGACGAGCCGGAGCTGGTCGTCGCGGGCGACCCGGGCCACGGGGAACGTCCCCGCCACGGCGTAGCCGAGCGCGGTGGCCACGGCCTCGATGTCGCTGTCACCCTCGTCGGGAACCCAGCCCTCCTGCAGGACGAGGACGTCGGTGTCGACCTCCTTGCACGCCGTGACGACGTCGTACAGCGGCGCGGCGTGGTGCCCGGGACCGCGGCCCGCGTGCAGGTTCAGGGTCCCCAGGGTCAGCTCCGGCATGAGGCGCCAGTGTGCCGGATCGGCGGGCCCGGGCGTTGGTCCGGGTCCGCGGGTCACCGCCGCTGGTCGACGGGGAACCGGGCGTCGCCGACCGGCGGCCCCTGCGGGAACGTCAGGAACATGACCTGGGTGGCGTGGGCGACCAGGGCGCCGGTGGCGTCCCACAGCGCCGACTCGACCGACGCGTAGCCGGCGGTGGCCCGGCGGGCGCTCTGGTGGCTCAGCAGCCAGTCCGAGCGCGGCTCCTCGAACAGGTGGACCGTCAGGTCGGTGCTGGGGCCCCACCAGTCGGGCTGACCGGGCCCCATGCGTTCGCCCACGCTGCCGGGCATGAGGTCGGCCAGCGCCACCACGGCCAGGGGATCGAGCGTGCCGTCGGGGCGGAGCGGCGGCTCGTCGAAGCGGACCCACGAGCCGCGGGCCGACGACGCCGGCACGTAGTCCTCCCACGGCGCGTGGCCCAGCGCCGGGCGGCCCTCGACGTGCTCCCAGAACGAGACCGGGGGCCGCTCCTCGAGCTCGACCCCGGGGGGCGGGGGATCGCGGAACGACGGGCATGCGTCCGGGCTGGGGACCGCGGGCATGGTCAGGTCGGTGAACTCGAAGCCGGGCCGGTCGCTCCCGAACACGGCGACCGTGGTGTGGCCCGCCTCGCCGTCGGCCCGCACCGTGGCGGTGGCCTGCGTCATCGTGCGGCCCCGGCGGAGCACCGTCACGTCGACCGTCACCCGCCCCGCCGGCACCGGGGCGGCGAACACGGTCGTGAGCGTGCGGAGCCGCTGGTCCGGGTCGCCGACCTCGGCGCTCATGGCCGCCGCGGCCAGCGCCGCCATGATGCCGCCCTGCGGGACGACCGGGCAGTTCCAGCGCGGATCGACGTCGGCCACGTAGCGGCCGGGTGTGCCGGGGTCGGTCGTGACCGCCATCTGGCGCCCGAAGGCCGTGCCGCCCGTGCCGTTCCCTCCTGTGGCGGAGCGCGGCGGCGCCCCGCGCACCACCGTGGGCGACCCGGTCGGGTCCGCCCGCTGCTCCACCGGCTGCTCCACCCGCGACATCGAAACGTTGTAGCGGCGCCCCCTGTGGCGCGGCCAACGGGTTTTCGCAGCGCCGTGCGGCGCCCGTTTCGCTACCGTGGGCGGCAACAGAAACCACGCGGGAGCTCGGGAGACCGGGCTGAGAGGGCGTACCAGCGCCGACCGCCGAACCTGATCCGGGTAATGCCGGCGAAGGGAGTGATGCTGCATGGGCATCCGCCGCAAGTCCTACGTGGCAGGGAGCCGCCCCGACGTGCGCGTGCCGTACACCGAGGTGGTCCTCGACCCGCCCAACGCGCCCGTGCGCCTGTACGACACCAGCGGGCCGGGCAGCGACCCCCACCAGGGGCTCGAGCCGCTGCGGGCCGCCTGGATCCACGAGCGCGGCGACGTCGAGCACTACGCCGGCCGGGTGGCGAGCCTGCGCGACGACGGCCGGGCCTCGTTCCGCGCCGGGCGCTCGTCCGCCGAGCCGTTCCCCGGCACCGGCGCCGACCGGCCCCGCCTGCGGGCGGCCGCCGGCCGCACCGTCACCCAGCTGCACTACGCCCGCCGGGGCGACGTCACGCCCGAGATGGAGTTCATCGCCCTGCGCGAGGGCCTCGACCCGACGTTCGTGCGCGACGAGGTGGCCCGGGGCCGCGCCATCATCCCCACCAACGTCAACCACCCCGAATCGGAGCCGATGATCATCGGCAGCCGGTTCCTCACCAAGATCAACGCCAACATCGGCACCTCGGCGGTGACGTCGTCCGCGGCCGACGAGGTCGACAAGCTCACCTGGGCCACCCGGTGGGGCGCCGACACGGTGATGGACCTGTCCACCGGGCGCGACATCCACACCACCCGCGAGTGGATCGTGCGCAACAGCCCCGTGCCCATCGGCACGGTGCCGATCTACCAGGCGCTCGAGAAGGTCGACGGCACGCCCGAGGACCTCACCTGGGACGTGTTCCGCGACACCGTGATCGAGCAGGCCGAGCAGGGCGTCGACTACATGACGATCCACGCCGGCGTGCGGCTCCGCTACGTGCCGATGACCGTCGATCGGGTGACCGGCATCGTCAGCCGGGGCGGCTCGATCCTCGCCGCCTGGTGCCTGGCGCACCACCGGGAGAACTTCCTCTACACCCACTTCGACGAGCTGTGCGAGGTGTTCGCCGCCTACGACGTCGCCTTCAGCCTGGGCGACGGGCTCCGGCCGGGTTCGATCGCCGACGCCAACGACGAGGCCCAGCTCGCCGAGCTGGCGACGCTCGGCGAGCTGACCCGGCAGGCGTGGGACCGCGACGTCCAGGTGATGATCGAGGGCCCCGGTCACGTGCCGATGCACAAGATCAAGGAGAACGTCGACCTGCAGATGGAGCTGTGCGGCGAGGCGCCCTTCTACACCCTCGGGCCGCTGACGACCGACGTCGCCCCCGGCTACGACCACATCACGTCGGCCATCGGCGCCGCCATGATCGGGTGGTTCGGCACCGCCATGCTCTGCTACGTGACGCCCAAGGAGCACCTCGGGCTGCCCGACCGCGACGACGTGAAGCAGGGGGTGATCGCCTACAAGATCGCCGCCCACGCCGCGGACCTGGCGAAGGGCCATCCCCAGGCCCAGGCCTGGGACGACGCCCTCTCGAAGGCCCGGTTCGAGTTCCGGTGGCAGGACCAGTTCGACCTGGCCCTCGATCCGGAGACCGCCCGGGAGTACCACGACGCCACGCTGCCGGCCGAGCCGGCCAAGACCGCGCACTTCTGCTCGATGTGCGGGCCCAAGTTCTGCTCGATGGCCATCACCGAGCAGGTGCGGGCCTACGCGGCCGAGCACGGGGTCGCGGCGGACGAGGCGGTGGCCCTCGGGCTGGACGAGAAGGCGGCGGAGTTCGCGGCGGCGGGGGGCCAGGTCTACCTGGAGGACCCGGCGCTGCGGGCCGGGGCGTCGTGAGCCCGGCGGTCCGCCCTGACCCGCGGCTGGGGCGCCTGCACGTGCTCGTCGACTCGCTCATCGTGGCCGAGGCCGCGCTGGAGGCCGGCGCGCCGACGCTCCAGATCCGGCTGAAGGCGGGCACCGACGCCGACCGCTACCGGCTCGCCCACGCCATCGCCGAGCGGTGCCAGGCCGCCCAGGCGACGTGCCTCGTGAACGATCGCGCCGATCTGGCGGTCGCCATCGGCGCCGACGGCGTCCACGTCGGTGCGGACGACCTGCCGCTGCCGGCCGTCCGCCGGGTGGTGGGGCCCGACGCCCTGGTGGGCGGCACGGCCCGCAGCCCGGACGTGGCGCAGCGGCTGGTCGACGAGGGAGCCAGCTACCTGGGCGTCGGCCCGACGTTCGCCACGACCTCCAAGGTGGGGCTGCCGGAGCCGATCGGGCTGCGCGGGCTCCGGGCGGTCGTGGAGGCGGTCGACGTGCCCGTCATCGCCATCGCCGGCATCACCGCCGCCACCGTCGAGGAGGTGGTCGCCACCGGTGCCTGGGGGATCGCGGTCATCGGTGCGATCGCCGACTCGCCCGATCCGCACACGGCCACCCACGACCTGATGCTCGCCGTCACCAAGGCCGTCGATGCGTACGGGGGCCCGTACGGGGCCGGCGACAGGGAACCACCGGCGTGAGCCCCGACGTCGTCGTCGTGGGGGGCGGGGTCATCGGCCTCGCCTCGGCCTGGCGCCTCGCCCAGCGCGGCGCCTCGGTGGCGGTCGTCGATCCCGAGCCCGGCGGCGGGGCGTCCGGGGTGGCGGCCGGGATGATCGCGCCGGTGACCGAGGCCAGGCACGGCGAGGAGCCGCTGCTGCGCCTCAACCTGGCGTCGTGGGCCCGGTGGCCGGCGTTCGCCGACGAGCTCGTGGCCGCCGCCGGTCGCCCGATCGGCTTCCGGGCGGACGGCACCCTGCTGGTGGCCTTCGATGCCGACGACCGGGCACAGCTCGACGAGATCGCCCGCCGCCACCGGGCGATGGGGCTCACGGTCGCACCGCTCCGGGGCCGGGCGGCACGAGCGGAGGAGCCAGGACTCGCCCCCGGGGTGCGGGCCGGTCTGCTGGCCGCCGACGAGCGCTCGGTCGATCCGCCGGCGCTCGTCGAGGCGCTGCGCCACGCCGCCACCCGGGCCGGCGTCGCGCTGCGTCCGGCGGCGGTCGCCCGCATCGACACCACGCCGGACGGCCGCCGGGTGACCGGGGTCTCGCTGGCGGGCGGCGAGGAGCGGGTGGCGGCGGCCACCGTGGTGCTGGCCGCCGGCTGCCACAGCGCCGACGTGGCCGGGCTGCCCGCGGCCGCCCGCCCGCCGGTCAGGCCCGTGAAGGGGCAGATCCTGACCCTGCGGCAGCCGCCCGGCGCCCCGCTGGTGACCCGCACGGTGCGGGGACTGGTGCGGGGGGCCGGCGTCTACCTCGTCCCCCGGGACGACGGCCGGGTGGTCGTCGGCGCCACGATGGAGGAGCGGGGGTGGGACACCCGGGCCACGGCCGGCGGGGCCTACGAGCTGCTCCGCGACGCCCTGGCGCTGGTGCCGGGGCTCGACGACGCCGAGCTGGTCGCGGTGCGCACCGGCCTGCGCCCCGGATCGCCCGACGACCTGCCGATGGTGGGGCCGTCGGCGGTCGACGGCCTGGTCGTCGCCACCGGCCACCACCGCAACGGCATCCTGCTCACGCCCGTCACGGCCGACGCAGTGGCGGCGGCCGTGCTCGGCGAGGCCGGCCCCGCCGAGGTGGCCGCCTGCGACCCCCGCCGCTTCGCCGGCGCGGCCGTGCCGGCGGAGGCACCGGCATGACCGCGGCCGCCGGGACGGTCGGCGTGACCGTCAACGGCGACGCCCATGGCGTCGCGCCGGGCACCACGGTGTCGGGCCTGCTGGCGGCCCTCGGCATCGAGCCCCGGGGGACGGCCGTGGCCGTCGACGGCGAGGTGGTCACCCGCCGCACCTGGGGCGAGCGGGTGCTGGCGCCGGGCGCCCGGGTCGAGGTCCTGTCGATCGCGCAGGGAGGCTGAGGGCATGGACGACCCGCTGGTCATCGGCGGCGAGGAGCTCCGGTCACGCCTGATCGTGGGCACGGGCGGGGCCCCCAACCTGGAGGAGCTGGAGCGGGCCCTGGTGGCGTCGGGCACCGAGCTGACCACCGTGGCGCTCCGCCGTGTCGATCCCCGGGCCCCCGGATCGCTGTTCGACGTGCTGCGCCGCACCGGCATCCGGCCCCTGCCCAACACGGCGGGGTGCTTCACCGCCCGCGACGCCGTCCGCACCGCCCAGCTCGGGCGGGAGGCGCTGGAGACCGACTGGGTGAAGCTGGAGGTCGTCGCCGACGAGCGGACCCTGCTGCCCGACCCGATCGAGCTGCTCGACGCCGCCGAGGAGCTCGTGGACGACGGGTTCGTCGTGCTCGCCTACACGAACGACGACCCGGTGCTGGCCCGCCGGCTGGAGGACGCCGGCGTCGCCGCGGTCATGCCGCTGGGTGCGCCGATCGGCAGCGGGATGGGCATCCGCAACCCCTACAACCTCGCCATGATCCGCGAGGCGGCGGGGGTGCCCGTGGTGCTCGACGCGGGGGTGGGCACGGCCTCGGACGCCGCCCGGGCGATGGAGCTGGGCTGCGACGCCGTGCTGCTGGCCACCGCCGTCACCCGGGCCCGCAACCCGGTGCAGATGGCCACGGCCATGCGCCACGCCGTCGAGGCCGGGCGGCTCGCCCGGCTGGCCGGGCGGATCCCCCGGCGGCTGTACGCCGAGGCGTCGACCAGCTTCGAGGGGGTGGCCGACCTGTGACGCCGCTGGTCGTGGTGGTGACCGACCTGTGACGCCGCTGGTCGTGGTGGTGGCCGACCTGTGACGCCGCTGGTCGTGGTGGTGACCGACCTGTGACGCCGCTCGTCGAGGGGGAGGCCGACCTGTGACGCCGCTGGTCGTGGTGGTGACCGACCGGGTGCAGGCGGGTGGCCGGGGCCTCGTGCCCACCGTGGCCGCAGCGCTCGCCGGCGGTGCCGGTGCCGTCCTCCTGCGGGACAAGGACCTGCCGCGCCGGGAACGCCGCGCCCTCGCCGGCGAGCTGCGGGCGCTCACCGCCGGCCACGGCGCGGTCCTCGTCGTGGCGGGCGACGCCGGGCTGGCGCGGGCGGTCGGCGCCGACGGCGTCCACCTGGCCGCGGCGGACGCCTGGCCGGCCGGCGGCGACCTCGCCGGCCTGGCCATCGTCGGCCGGTCGTGCCACACCGTCGCCGACCTGGCGGGCGCCCAGGCCCGCGGGGCCACGTGGGCGACCTACTCCCCGGTGTACGAGACGGCCTCGAAGCCCGGCTACGGCCCGGCGCTCGGGATCGCCGGGCTGGCGGCGGGCTGCCGGGCGGTCCCCGGGCTCCCGGTCGTGGCCCTCGGCGGCATCGGTCCCGGCCGGGCCCGGCCGTGCGTGGCGGGGGGTGCCGCCGGGGTCGCGCTCATGGGCGCGGTGATGCGCTCGCCCGATCCCGGCGGCGTCGTGCGCGCCGTGGTCGACGAGCTGGGGGCGGCCGCGGTCGCCCGTCCCGGCCCCTCCGGGGCCCGCCGATGAGCGGCACCCCGCCGGTGGCGCTGACCATCGCCGGGTCGGACTCGGGTGGGGGCGCCGGCATCCAGGCCGACCTGCTGACCTTCGCCGCCCTCGGGGTCCACGGCGCGAGCGCGGTCACGGCGCTCACGGCGCAGAACACGCTCGGCGTCGACGCGGTGCACGTCCCGCCGGTGGGCTTCCTCCGGGCCCAGCTCGACGCCGTGCTGGCCGACCTGCCCGTGGCGGCGGTCAAGACCGGCATGCTGGCCACCGAGGAGGTGGTGCGGGCGGTGGCCGGCGTGGCCGCGGCCGGTCGCCTGCCCCGCCTGGTGGTCGACCCGGTGCTGGTCTCCTCGACCGGCGCCCGGCTGCTCGACCCCGGGGCCGAGGCGGCCTACGCCGACGCGCTGTTCCCGCTGGCGCTGGTGGTCACCCCCAACACCCGGGAGGCGGCCGCGCTGCTCGGCCGCGCGGTCCACACCGTCGCCGAGGCGCGGGACGCGGCCCGCCGCATCGGCGCCCTCGGCCCCGCGTGGGTGGTCATCAAGGGCGGCCACCTCGCCGAGCCCGGCGTCGACGGCCCCGACCAGGCCGTCGACGTGGTGTACGAGACCGCCACGGGCGAGCTCACCGAGCTGCGCCGGCCCCGCGTCGCGACGGCGAACGACCACGGCACCGGCTGCACCTTCGCGGCCGCGACCGCCGCGTCGCTGGCCCGCGGGCGGTCGGTGCCCGAGGCGCTCGCCGCGGCCAAGCAGTTCGTGCACGAGGGATTGCTGTCGTCGGCCGGCTGGCGCCTGGGCGGGGGCCACGGGCCCGTCGGCAAGCTCGGTGGGTGGACCGTGCAGCCCGGATGACGGGCCGCTCGACCGCCCGCCCGGCGGCCCGGTAGCGTTCCTGGCCGGGCCAGCTGGGGGAAGCCGTGACCGTCGTCGTCGAGCACACCGACGTAGCTCCGTCGCCGCCGGGTCGGGCGCGCCCCGCGTCCTGGGGCCGCGCCGCGCGCGTGGCGCTGGTCGCCCTGGTGGCCAGCCCGATCGTCGTCGCCGCGCTGTCGCTGATCGGTGACACGTGGCTGCCGGCGGGCGACATGGCCCACATCCTGTACCGGGTGTCGCAGGTGGGGAGCCGGTCCACCCCGCTGGTCGGGGCCGAGACGGTCAAGGGCTGGGCCCATCCGGGCCCGCTCGAGTTCTGGCTGGCCGCACCGCTCTACCGGCTGACCGGCGCGGACCCCCGGGCGCTCATGTGGACCGCCGCCGCGATCAACGTGGCGGCGGTGACGGGCATCGCCACCGTCGCCTGGCGTCGGGGCCGGTGGCCGTTGCTGCTGGCCGCGCTGACGCTGGTGGCGCTGCTGGTGCACAACCTGGGCCCCGGGATCGTCATCAGCCTGTG
>DASSGC010000311.1:0-2583 GCA_035693765.1 Acidimicrobiales bacterium | reverse complement strand
GTGGGGGAGCTGTTCGACCGCCCGGTGCGGCTCGTCCTGTTCGGCGGCACCCACGCCGCCAGCATCGAGGAGCGCGAGGACGGCACCGTGCTCGTCAACCCGGGCAGCCCGACGCTCGCCGAGCGCACGACCGTGGCGCTCGTCGACGTCGACGGCCGTGCCGTCCGGCCCCGCATCCTGGACATCTGACGGCGACATCTGGCGGCGACATTTGGCGGCGACATTTGGCGGCGACGTCCGGCGGCGGCGTCCGGCGGCGGCGTCCGGCAGGTGAGGGTCAGCCGCCCGGGACGAGGTCGGCCACGACCGGGCGGTGATCCGATGCCCGGGTCGCCGGCACGGCCGCCCACGCCGCGACGAAGTCGTCCGACGACAACACGTAGTCGATGCGGGCGTGGGGTGTGGCGGCGTCGTAGGTGTAGCCGCGACCCGACCCGCCCGTCCGCCAGGCATCGACGAGCACACGCGTCAGGCGTCGCACCTCGGTCGTGCCCGGGCGGGCGTTGAGGTCGCCGGCCATGACCAGCGGCTCCGCCATGCCGGCCAGCTCGGTCACGATGGCGTCGACCTGCGCCAGGCGCTCGGCCTGGGAGTCGTGCTGCAGGTGGGTGGCGAGCACCCGCACCGGGGCGCCGTCGACGTCGACCACGGCGTCGAGCAGGCCGCGTTGCTCGCCCCCCGCCGGGCGCGGCAGCAGGACGTTCCGCCAGGTGAGCACGGGGTGGGCCGAGAGGATGGCGTTGCCGTACTGGCGGCGGGGCGCGCCGGGTGCGCGGGGTGGCCGGTCGAGGTTGGCGCCGAACACCACGTGCATCCCGAGCGCCGCGCCCAGCACGGCCGGCTGGTCGACGAACCCGCTGCGCTCGCCGAAGTGGCGGTCGACCTCCTGCAGGCCGATGAGCTCGGCGCCGAGCGCCGCCAGCGTGGCCGCCGTCCGCTCGAGGTCGAGGACTCCCTCGCTGCCGGCGCCGTGCTGGATGTTGTAGGTGGCGACCCGCACGGCCCGGGTTCTACCCGAACGGCGCCCGCCGCAGGCGGCACCCCCGGACACACGTGCGGGCGGTCTGGCTTGACCGGCCGGTCAATCGCGAACACGATGGCCGCCATGCCGCTCGCGCCGGCCAACGGGATCGATGTCTTCTACGACGAGGTCGGCGACCGCACCGACCCCACGATCCTCCTCATCAGCGGCCTCGGGAGCCAGATGGTGGCCTGGGACGCCGAGTTCTGCGCCGGACTCGCCGGCCGCGGGTTCCACGTCGTGCGGTTCGACAACCGCGACGTGGGGATGTCGACCCGGTTCGACGCACGCGTCGACGTGCTCGGCCTGCTGCGGGCCCGTGCCGCCGGCGAGCCGCTCCTGCCCGTGCCGTATCTCCTGGGCGACATGGCCGGCGACGCGGTCGGGCTGCTCGACCACCTCGGCGTGGAGCGGGCCCACGTGCTCGGCGTCTCGATGGGCGGCATGATCGCCCAGACGGTCGCGATCGCGCACCCGGCGCGGGTGCTCAGCCTGACCTCCATCATGTCGACAACCGGCGACCTCGACGTCGGCGCCCCCACGTCCGATGCGTCGCGGTCCCTGCTGTCGCCGCCCGCCCGGACGCGCGAGGAGTACCAGGACGCCGCCGTCCGCAACGCCGGCGTGTGGGGTAGCCCCGGGCTCTTCGACGTCGACCGCCTGCGCCGGGTGGCCGGCGAGTCGTGGGACCGCGGGTACGACCCGTCCGGCACCGCCCGCCAGCTCGCGGCCATCACCGCGTCCGGCAGCCGCTCCGGGGCGCTGGCCCGCATCGCGGTGCCGACCCTCGTCATCCACGGCACCGCCGACACGCTGGTGCAGCCGTCGGGCGGGGAGCGCACCGCCGAGGTGATCCCCGACGCCAAGCTGCTCATGATCGAGGGCATGGGGCACGACCTGGCCCCGCCCCTGTGGCCGACCGTCATCGACGCCATCGCCGCCCACGCGGCCGAGCACGCCCCCTGATCCCCGCACGCACAGGAGCATCGGCATGGGACCCCTGTCAGGAATCACCGTCATCGAGATCGCGGGCATCGGCCCCGGGCCGTTCTGCGGGATGATGCTCGCCGACATGGGGGCGGACGTGATCCGCGTCGACCGGGCCCAGGCCGTCGCCGGGGGCGACCCGGCCCAGCCGCCGGCGGACCTGCTCAACCGCGGTCGCCGCTCGGTGGGCGTCGACCTGAAGTCGCCCGAGGGCGCCGCGGTGGTGCTCGACCTGGTGGCCGGCGCCGACGCCCTGTTCGAGGGCTTCCGCCCGGGCGTGGCCGAGCGGCTCGGCATCGGTCCGGAGGAGTGCCTGGCCCGCAACCCCCGCCTGGTCTACGGGCGCATGACCGGCTGGGGCCAGGAGGGCCCCTACGCCAACACGGCCGGCCACGACATCAACTACATCGCCCTGGCCGGCGCGCTCGATTCGATCGGCCGGCGGGGCGAGGCACCGGTGCCGCCGCTCAACCTGGTGGGCGACTTCGGCGGCGGGGGCATGCTGCTGGCCTTCGGCCTGCTGGCGGGACTGCTCGAGGCCCGGACCTCGGGCGAGGGCCAGGTGGTCGACGCGG
>DASSGC010000310.1:0-9733 GCA_035693765.1 Acidimicrobiales bacterium | reverse complement strand
AGCCGGTCAATCCGGGCCTCGACCTCCGCAGCCGTGTGGCCATACTGATGCGTGAGCATCGCACACAGGTCGGCCAGCAGGTGGAGCACGATCCGCACGGCCCCTGCGAGGGTGACCCGCTCAGCGGCGAGGCTGTCATGGAGGAACTGGGCGAGCGCCTGGAAGACCGCCTCGCTCTGGTCAAGGTGGGCCGGGGTCTCGTGGGCCAGGCACGCCGCCGGGAACGGCGCGAGGGGCGGGGTGGTCCGCCGCGCCCGCGTCAAGCGTTTGAGGTCCGCCAGCAGGTGCGCCACCCCGGGGCGGGCCGCGGGGTCCTTGTCCAGCGCGGCGCGGACCGGCCCCGCCAGTTCCGGCGGCAGGTCGGGCACGTCGGGAGGTTCGTGGACGATGCGGTAGAAGAGCGCGTCGGCGGGCCCGCGGCCGAACACCGGGCGGCCCGAGGCGGCGAAGGCGACGACCAGGGCCCAGGCGAACACGTCGGCGGGCGGGCCACACGGCAGGCCGCGGACCTGCTCGGGCGCCATCCACCCGGGGGTGCCGACGGCCACGCCGGTCCGGGTGAGGGCGGGCGCCTCCCGGAGGGCCGCGAT
Organism: Acidimicrobiales bacterium; assembly: GCA_035693765.1. GTDB lineage: Bacteria > Actinomycetota > Acidimicrobiia > Acidimicrobiales > VFJN01 > ZC4RG19. The sequence goes on along the minus strand of DASSGC010000310.1, from coordinate 9,143 downwards.
GCCGAAGTCGATGACGACCGGCGTCTCCGGCGTGAGCAGGATGTTGGCCGGCTTGAGGTCACGGTGGACCACGTCGACGCGATGGATCGCCGCGAGCGCGTCGGCCAGCGCCACCGCCAGCGCGACCAGCCGGTCGCCGGTCATCGGCGAGGACGTGTCGACCGCCTCGGCGACCGTCGGCCCGTCGACGAACGCCGTGGCGAGCCACGGCGTCGCGGCATCGGGATCGGCCGCCAGCACCTCCGCCACCCGGGGGCTGCGGACCCGCTCGGCCGCCGCGACCTCGCGGCGGAACCGGGCCCGGAACGAGGCGTCGACCGCGCCGTCCCGCACGAGCTTGAGCGCCGCCCGGCCCAGGTCGGGGTGGTCGGCCAGGTACACGACGCCCATGCCCCCCTCGCCGAGGCGGCCGGCGACCTCGAACCCGGCGACCTCGTGCGGATCGCCGGGGCGGAGCCGGCCGACCGGCCGCCAGCGCGTCGTCTCAGCCAAGCCCGGGAGGCTACCGGCGCGTCGCCGCCGGCACGTCGCGGGCGGCACCCCGCCGGCGGGCGGTCCGTCGGCGGCACGGGCGGGCGCCCGGCCGACCCGTGACCGTCACCGCCCGGTCGCCGCCGGCGCGCGCCGGGAGGGGATCCCGATCCCGCTGACCACCGGCGCGCGCCCGATCGTCGAAGGAGCGATGGCGGCGAGGCTGCCGGCAGCTCCACACCCGGGGCCGGCCCGTCGGCCGCTGCCACCGGGTGCGGGGGCTTGGAGCGTGCGCGGACGGGTCACGCCGGCGGGTGTCACCGTGCTGCGTTGCCGGTCGGCCGAGCTGTCGAGCTGGCGCTTCCACGCCAGATCCCCACGCGTAGGCCGTGGCGAGCTCCCAATCCGCTCGGCCTCCTAGCGGGCCTCGGCGGCGTCGGCCTCGGCCTTGGTCTGGTGGACCGTGCCGGGCGCGTGCTCGGCCGGGGCGTAGACCGTGTACAGGCGCAGCGGCGCGGTCCCCGAGTTGATGAAGTTGTGCCTCGTGCCCGCCGGGACGAACGCGAGACCTCCCGCATGGAACGCCGACGTCTCGCCGGCGAGGACGGCCAAGCCCTCACCCTCGACGAACACGAGCGTCTGGTCGACGTCCTCGTGCACCTCCTCACCGATCTCGCCACCGGGCGGGATGGTCATCAGCACGACCTGGCTGTGGTCACCGGTGATGACCTCCCGCCGGAAGGCGTCGTTCTGCCCGGCGCGGGCGACGATGTCGACGATCATCGGCTGCATCGTGTCTCCTCCAACGTCGATCCCTGGATGCGGACGCGCCGCCGGGGAGCCGTGGCGGGACGGCGGGGAGCGCCCGTCGCCCACCACGCCTACCACCGGTCGCACCCCTCCCGATAGGGCCAAGGGTCCCGCGACCGCGCTCGCCGGGCGGGCGGGACCGGCCGGGATCAGCCGGCCAGCGCCCGCTTCAGGTCGTCGAGCACCGGGATGGGCCCCGGGTCGATGCCCTCCTGCGCCGCCATGTGGAGCGACACGACGTCGCCCATCATCGTGAGGTCGAAGAGCTGCGCGAGCGGGCCGTCGCCCACCGCCCGCACCTCGACCACGTCGTGGACCACCTCGTCCATCAGGTCACGCACCAGGTCGAACCGGCGCGCCTCCTGCGGGTGCTCCTCGTCGTGGCGCAGCTCGACCAGCGTGAACACCTGGCGGGTGACGTCGCCGTGCTGGCCCCAGCCCACCACCTCGTTGTGGCACAGCTCCGGGATGGTCGCCGCGAACGCCGGCGACTTGGCGTTCTCGTTCACCTGCGCCTTCCAGCGCTCGGCCGCCACCGCGCCCAGCGGGCCGGCGCCGTAGATCAGCGGGATCGTGCGCCCGATGGTCCGGGCGATGGCCTGGGCCGAGTCGCCCGCCAGCAGGGCGTCACGGCGGACCTCGAGCTGTGCGACGGCGGCGTCCACCCACCCGGACGCGCCGGGGAACAGGCCGACCTGCTCGAGCATGAGCACCAGCGGCACGGCCAGCGCCCCCAGCGCGGCCCGCGGCATGGGGATGTCCACGGGCAGCCGCACGTGGGGCGCCAGCCAGCCCGGGGCCAGCGACGCCAGCGCGCCGCCCGACGTCACCACCACCATGCGGGCCCCCCCGGCCGCCGCGGCCTGGGCGGCCTCGACGGTCTCCTCGGTGTCGCCCGAGAACGACACCGCGAAGCACAGCGTGCCCGGGCCCACGAACGACGGTGGCGCGTAGCCCTTGGCCACCACCAGCGGCACCGGCACGAAGGAGCCGCCGACGGCGGCCAGCACGTCGCCGGCCACGCCGCTGCCGCCCATGCCCAGCACCAGCACGTTGTCGACCTCGTCCGCGGGCGGCAGGCCCCCGATGCCGCTCGCGGCCTTGGCCGCCTCGGCCACCTGCTCGGGGAACCGAGCGGCGAGCCCGAACATGTCGAGGCTGTCGAGCACACCGTCGCCCACGACGGTCACCTCACGCCTCGAACGTCGGGCGGATGCCCTGCGCGTCGGCCTTGGCCGTGAGGCGCTCGTGCTCGGCCTCGTCGACGGTCTCGGCCTCGTCGATCAGCATGATCGGGATGTCCTCCCGGATCGCGTACCGGCGCTTCAGCCGCGGGTTGTAGAGCGCCTGCTCGTCCTCGAAGTAGAGGAGCGGCCCCTTGTCTTCGGGGCAGGCGAGGATCTCCAGGAGCTGGGTGTCGAGTGCCATGGCGTCATCCCTTGTCGCTGATGAGGGCGCGGACCTCGGCGACGTGCGCGTCGCACGCCTCGCGGGTGGGCGCTTCGAGGTTGAGCCGGAGCAACGGCTCGGTGTTGGACGGCCGCAGGTTGAACCACCAGTCGCCCGCATCGACGGTCAGCCCGTCGACACGGTCCTGGGTGGCGTCCGGGTAGGCGGCCGCCACCCGCTCGATGACCGCGGCCGCGTCATCGACGGTGGTGTTGATCTCGCCCGACGCGGCGTACCGGTCGAACGGCTTGCGGAGACTCGACAGGGGGACGCCGGCCTTGCAGATCTGCTCGAGCACGACGAGGGCGGCGATGCTGCCCGAGTCGGCCCGGAAGTTGTCGCGGAAGTAGTAGTGGGCCGAGTGCTCGCCGCCGAACGCGGCGCCGGTCTCGGCCATGACCGCCTTGATGAACGAGTGGCCGACCCGGGTGCGGACGGCCGTGCCGCCGTTCTCGGCGACGACCTCGGGCACGGCGTGCGAGCAGATGAGGTTGTAGAGGATGGTGGCACCGGGCTCGCGTTCGAGGATGCCCTTGGCCACGATGGCCGTGGTCGTCGAGCCGGAGAGGGGCACGCCCTCGTCGTCGACCAGGAAGACGCGGTCGGCGTCGCCGTCGAAGGCCAGGCCGACGTCCGCTCCGGTCGCCCGCACCCGCGCCTGCAGGTCGCGCAGGTTCTCGGGCTGGATCGGGTCGGCGGGGTGGTTGGGGAACGTGCCGTCGAGCTCGCCGTACATGACCTCCAGCTCGAACGGCAGCGTCTCGAACACCTTCGGCACGACGAGGCCGCCCATGCCGTTGGCCGTGTCGGCCACCACCCGCAGCGGGGTGAGCGCCGCGGTGTCGACGAAGCTGCGGACGTGGTCGGCGAACGCGCCCAGCAGGTCGACCGACTCGATGCGGCCCGGGGCCGTGGGGGCCGGGTCCACGCCGGCGGCGGCCAGGCGCTTGATGTCGCCCAGGCCGGTGTCCTCACCGACGGGACGGGCTCCGGCCAGGCACATCTTGATGCCGTTGTACTGCGCCGGGTTGTGGGAGGCGGTGAACATGGCGCCCGGGGCGTCGAGGTGCCCCGCCGCGAAGTACACCAGATCGGTCGACGCCAGGCCCAGGTCGACCACGTCGAGGCCCTGCCGCTGCACGCCCTCGGCGAAGGCTGCCGCCAGCTCCACGCCGCTCGGCCGCATGTCCCGGGCGACCAGCACCCGCTCGACCGCCTGACCCCCGGCCCCGGTCCGCACGAAGCGCGCGAACGCCGCCCCGATGCGCTCGGCGAGCGGGGCGTCGATCTGGTCGGGGACGGTGCCCCGAACGTCGTAGGCCTTGAAGATCGCGTCGAGATCCGCCATGAGGCGTCAAACCTAGTGCGCGGCGCCGACGTCATCCGGAACCGCGTCAGGTGCCGCGGCCAGCGTCGGGGGCGCATCGTCGTCGGCCTCGTACGCGCCCTCGGCCGACCAGTGGCGGATGCGGAACAGGTCGACCACCAGCCCCGCCGCGTGCCGCGCCGCCCGCACCGTGGACCGCGGGGGGTTCGCCACCTCCACCGGCACCTCCACCAGCGAGAGCTGGTGCCGCTCGACCAGGTGGAGCACCTCGATGTCGAAGGCGAAGCCGTCGACCCGCGTGCGCGAGAACACGAACCGGGCCACGTCCGACCGGAAGGCCTTGAGCCCGCTCTGGGTGTCGCGGAAGCTGCCGAGCAGCACGGCGTAGCCCAGCCAGTTGATGGCCCGGCTCCCCCACGCCCGCAGGCGCGGCGGCGGCACGAGCGTGCGCGTGTCGGGGTGGCGGCGGTCGCCGATCGCCACGTCCCAGCCGTCCTCCACCGCGTCGAGCACCCGCCGCACCTGGTCGGGCGCGTAGGCGAGGTCGGCGTCGGTGAACGCCACGGTCCGGCCCCGGGCCGCCAGCACGCCGGCCCGCACGGCCGCACCCTTCCCGCGGTTGGCCGGCAGGACCACCACCTGGTCCGCGCCCGCGGCCAGGGCCGCGTCGGCGGTGCTGTCGCTCGAGCCGTCGTCGACCACGACGATCTCGAGGCCGCCCTCGGCCGCCACCCCGGCCAGGGCGTCGGCCAGGCGGCGGACGGCCACCCCGATGCGGTCGGCCTCCTCGTAGGCGGGGAGGACCACGCTCAGGCGCCGGTCGCCCGGGGCCGGGGGGCGGGGCCAGCGCACCCTGCGGGCCCAGGTCAGCTCGCCCAGCAGTGCCCACCGGTAGGCCGCCAGCCGCACAACACCCGCCGCCAGCAGGGCCACCAGCTTGGCCTCGACGAGGGCCGAGGTCGACGAGAACCCGGTGCCCGCGTACAGCCCCCGCAGCACGGCCACGTCCACCGCGGCGGCCAGGCCGGCCACGCCGGCGAACACCGGCGGGATCTCGACCCAGCGCACGTAGGGATCGCTCCGGAAGGTGACCGCACGGTGGAGGCCGTAGGACACGGCGCTGGCCACGGCGATGGCCGCCAGGTCGGCCGCGATCAGGATCCAGCCGAGCTGCTGGCGGAACAGCACCAGCAGGCCCACGTCGACCACCGTCGGCACCAGGGCCAGGACGGCCAGCCGGCGCAGCCGGCCGGTCACGGGCCGGGCGGCGGGCGCGTCTCGGGCGGGGCAGCGCCCCCGGACGACGGCGCCGGCGGCGATGCCGCCTCGGTCGACGCGCCCCCACCCGCGGACAGGCCGTCCGCGGGGGACCCCCGGCCGTCGGGCTGCGCCCTGGCCCCCTCGCCGTCCGGCGGCCCGGCACCGCCGGCCTGCGGCCCGGCATCGTCGCCGTCCGCTGGCCCGCCCGCCGCGGGGCCGAACGGGCGCCCGGGCCCGGCATCGTCGCCGTCCGCTGGCCCGCCCGCCGCGGGGCCGAACGGACGCCCGGGCTCGGCCGCCGCCCACGGGTCGCCGGCGCCCCAGGGCTGGGGCTCCGCCGGGAACGCGGGCCAACCGTCGCCCGCCCGGTCGGCGTCGTCGCCCCGGCGCACCGCAGCGCCGGAGAAGCCGAACCGGGGATGGCGGACCAGCAGCACCAGCCCCGCCAGGCCGAGCAGGGTGAGCGCGTAGCTCAGCCACTCCACCCAGGTGCGGCCGTAGGTCAGCTCGACGTGCGTGTCGGTCGGCACCACCACCATGAGGTTGGGCGTCACCCGGTAGGGGCCCTCGGCGCCGGACACCCGCCAGTTGGGGAAGTACGACATCTTGACCAGCACGGGTGTGCCCACCTGGTCGACGTCGAACGACAGGCTCTCCCGGCCGACCTCGACGCCGGTCACCTCGACGTCAGCGACCGGGCGCGCCTCGGGTTGCTCACCCACCTCCACCCGCTGCCAGTCGTCGGGGCCCGACGACGCCAGCGCCACGTCCCACTGCGCCGGGTCGGTGTACCAGCGCACCGCAGGGCCGCCGAACCGCCCCGACTCGTCGTGCGGTTCCTCCACCCAGCGGAGCTGGCTGTCGTCGATGCCGTCGACCACCGCCGGCTCGTTCGCGAGCGGGGTGACCATCTCGGCGTCGGCCACCTCGAACACGACCCACGGCCCCGACGCCGCGATCTCGGTCAGGTCTTCGTGGGCACGGGCCTGGCTGATGGCGTTTTCCGAGGTCGCCATGTAGTAGCGCACGCCCATCATCTGCAGGTGTTGCACGCCCTTGGTGATGTCGAAGCCGCCGTAGGGCAGGTCGCGCTGGGCGGCGCTGGGGCTGGTGGACAGCTCGACCTGGGTCAGGAAGTGGAACGGCGTGGTCGCCGACGCCTCGAAGTAGAGGCCCTCCATCGACCCGACGCAGCCGTCGGTCCAGTGCGGCAGCAGCATGAGGGCCATCGGCGTGCCGTAGCGGTCGAGCTCCTTCTCGTACTCCCAGAAGGCGCGGCCGCAGCCCTCGTCCTCGCCCACCTGCCGCATCGTCTCCACGATGTCGTGGTACTCGCGGTAGGAGTCCTTGCCCTCGTAGCCGCTGTAGTTCCAGCGGGCCCACGACGGGACGAAGCTCGCCGGCTCGGCCGTCACCTTCCACGGTGAGAACCGGGGCCAGGCGTAGCCGTTGTCCAGCCGCTCGCTGAAGGGCAACTGCCCGGCCGGCACCCCCACGAGCACGAGCACCACCGCCAGGGTGCCCAGCGCCACCGGCACCCCGACCCCGACCGGCTCGCGCCGGCCGAAGCGGATGAGCGACATCACCGCCCGCCCGGTCTCGGTCACGGCCAGCGCCGCCAGCAGCATGGCGGTCAGGTAGTAGAAGGGCAGCAACCGGCCGTTCCACAGCCGGCCCTCGGGAATCACCACGAACGTGACGCCCACGGCTGCGGTCACCAGCAGAAGGAACACGCCGAGGCGGAGCCGCACGGCGAGCGCCAGCGCCGCGCCCACCACGGCCAGGGCGAACACCCACCGCAGGTCGACGTCCGGTGACTTGGACGGGAAGAGGTACTGCCAGATGGTCTCGGGCGGGTCCGCGTTGCGGTAGGGCAGCTTCTCCCACCCCATGTCGTTGAGGTACTGGCGGCGGAGGTAGAAGGGGCCGACCCACCATGTCGAGAGCAGGCCGCCGACGACCAGGGTGGGGGTGAGCCAGCGCACGCTGTCGGACGCCAGCCACAGCGCCGCCGCGGTGCCGACCGCCGCCACCCCGCCCAGGGCCAGCGCACCGACCGCGAGCCCGTCCGGCAGGAAGCTGTGGACCACCACGGCGAGCGCCCCGGCGGCGACGGCGCCGCCCAGCACCAGGCCCACCTGACGGCCCGGGGCCGACGACCGCCGGAAGCGGACGATCACGATCACGGCCGTGGCCCCCAGCGCCCAGAACGCGGGGATGAGGTGGCACAACCCGGTCAGCCCCAGCAGCACGGCCGCGGTCGCCCGGTAGCGGCCCGTGTCGAGGCCCTTGAACACGACGCCCAGGTAGACGAGGGCCAGGCTGAGCGACATCGAGAACGCGAACTCGCCGGCCAGCGTCGAGGCGATGTTGCCGCCGTAGATGGTGAAGCCGCGGTAGAAGAGGAAGAACACGGCCGCCGCCGACAGGCCCGCCGGCGTCGGGAACTCCGCTCCCGCCAGCCGGCCCAGCAGGTAGGCGGCGACGGGCAGCGTGACCAGCCCGCTGACCGACACCAGCTTGAAGGCCACGCCGTAGGGCAGCCCCACCAGCGCCAGGGCCACGAGCGCGCCGGCGAGCGCCAGGCGGCGGGCGCGGCGGTCGTGGCGGCGGGCGACCGCCACCCCTCCGAGCGCCACGGCGGCGGCCGCCGGCAGCAGCGCGGGCCAGCCGTGGATGCCGGCGTTGAGCAGCACGATCACGAGCGACGGCAGCACCATGTAGAACTGGTACGCGGGGAAGCCCGCATACCAGTCGGGCGTCCAGCCGGCCACCTGGCCGCTGGGGAGCAGGTGGTCGCGCAGGTAGGCGGGGCCCCACACGTGGGCCCCCATGTCGCCGCCGGCGGGCGTCGTGTCGCGCAGGAGGAGGTGGGGCTGCATGTGCCACGCCACGAAGGCGACGCACGCGCCGACGACCAGCAGATCGATCGCGCGCCGCAGCCGGCGCCGCCGCTCGGCCTCCACGGCGTCCCGCCGCGCGGCCGCCGCCGCGGCGTCGTGGTCGTCGTGCAGGAGCGGCGGCTCGATCGGCGGCTCCCCGGCGGTGCCGAGGTCGTGGAGCATCCTCAGGCCCCCGCGAGGAGGGCGACGACGGCGGTCATGTTGAACACCACGTGGGCGGCGATGGACGGGCCCAACCGCCCGTACCGGTGGGCCAGCATGCCGAAGAGGGCGCCGGCCAGGACCAGGGCGGGGAACTGGAGCGGCTGCAGGTGGGCGGCGCCGAACAGGACCGACGCACCGGCGATGCCCCAGACCGGACCGAACCGGCGGATGAGCGATCGCTGCAGCAGGCCGCGGTAGAAGATCTCCTCCACCACCGGGGCGCCGATCCCGACGATCAGCACCAGCAGGACGACGCCGACGGTGCCGTGGGCCCGGTCGGTCAGGTTCTGGGCCGGCTCGGAGATGTCCTCCGCGCTCACGTCGGTCAGCCACTGGAGGGGCAGGTAGACGACCCAGATGATCAGGGTCTGGCCGACGATGCCGCAGAGGACCCCGAGGGGCAGGTCGGACAGCTTGGCCGTGAGCCCGAAGTCGCGCCGGAGGCCGTTGCCCTTCAGCCGGGCGGCCGCGTACGGGACGCCCAGCAGCCCCGCCCACAGCCCGACCTGGGCCACCGCGACCCAGGCCAGCGGCAGGTCGTCCGGCTGGTCGAGCGGGGTGCCGCTCAGGCCGAACGCGAGGAACTGGGTGAGGAGGCCGCCGACGAGGCCGAGCACCCACCCCACGGCGGCGTCGCCCAGACCCCAGGTGGGGACCACCGCCTCCGGGGGCGCGGTCAGCGTAGGCTCGGGCTCGGGCACCGCACCAGGGTACGCGGC
>DASSGC010000309.1:0-5617 GCA_035693765.1 Acidimicrobiales bacterium | reverse complement strand
CGACGACGACGGCGTGCTGCGCCTCGGCGACCGGTGGGTGTCGCTGCCGCCGGTGGAGGCGCGGCTCACCGGCGCGCTGCTGGAGCGCTTCGGCGCCGTGGTGTCGCGCGACGCGCTGGCCCGCTCGGGCTGGCCGGGCGGTTCGCCCGGCCGCAACGCGCTCGACGTCCACGTGCTCCGCCTGCGGCGGCGGCTGGCGCCGCTGCGGCTCGCCATCCGGACCGTGCGGTCCCGTGGGTACCTGCTCGAGCGGGCCGACGGCAACGGCCAGGTCGCCTCCGACCAGGTCCGCCCGGCGCAGCCGCCCAACGGCCTGCGCCGCATGACCGCCGGCTGACCGGTGCGAGCGGGGCTAATCGACCCGCACGCGGGGTAGTCCTTCGTCGCCGGACGGGATCCGTCCGGAGGGACGGGCTGGGATACCTGCCTGAGGGAGGCAACCATGCGCGGACGCGTACGGATACCCATCGTTCTTCTGATCTGGGTCGTCATCGGCGTGCTCGTCGCGGTCAACAAGGGCTACGCGGACACGATGGACAACGCGTCGCAGGTGGCGACGTTCGTCCTCGCCGTGTTCCTGTGGCCGATCCCCGCGCTCGACGGCGCGGTGGGCATCACCTTCTAGCGGGGACGGGGCCGTCCCGGCCGGGACGGCCTCAACCCGCCACCCGGCGGTGCAGCTCGGCCGCCAGGTGGTGCTGGTGGGGCTGGCCGACGGCGCCCATCGCCAGCTCGTAGCGGAGCACGTCGCCCGCCACCGTGATGTGGCGCTCGAGGCTCCGCACGTCCTTGGCCGTGGGCGCGCACACCACCGACGTCGAGCGCAGGTGGAGCACCAGCCCGTCCGCCGTGGGGGTCGCCTCGCCCTCGGCCACCTCGACCACGCCGGTGGGATGGGCGAGCACCAGCTCGACCGCGCCGGCGGGCGAGCGCCGGATGTAGCCGGCCTCGGCGTGTGACGGCAGGCCGGTGGCGACGAGGACCGTCGCCTGCCGGTAGGCCAGCGACGGCTTGCCGACGTGCCCGAAGGTCACCTCCTCGCGATACCGGAAGTCCTCGACGGTCGGGTAGCTGCCGGCCCCTTCACCCACCCACGTGCCGAGCAGGCAGGCCAGCGGCTCGATGTCGGGATGCAGCGCGACGTCCACCGCGCGGACGGTAGCCCGACGCCCGGCGGGGCGCCTGTGACATCGGTCGGCGACCCACCGTCGACGGTGCGCCGCGGGCGACCCCGGGCGGTCAGCCGGCCTGGCGGGCGACCGCCTCGGCCGCGGCGCGGATCTCCTCGGGGGAACGCAGGTAGCGCTCCTCGACCGGGGTGTCGTCGAGCGGGAGGTAGTCGTCGCCCACCACATAGACGAGCGGTTCCCCCGTGGGGATGTTCAGCTCGACGATGGCGTCGTCGGAGATGGCGCTCAGGTGCTTCACCAGGGCCCGCAGGCTGTTGCCGTGCGCCACCACCAGCACCACCCGTCCCGGGAGCAGGTCGGGCACGATCGCGTCGTACCAGTAGGGCAGCATGCGGTCGACGACGTCGGCCAGGCACTCGGTGTCGGGCACGAGCTCGGGCGGCAGCCCGGCGTAGCGCGGATCGTGGCGCACGTTCCGCTCGTCGTCGCGCGCCATGGCGGGCGGCGGCACGTCATAGGCCCGGCGCCACACCTTCACCCGGTCGGCGCCGAACCGCTCGGCCGTCTCCTTCTTGTCGAGGCCCTGCAGGTCGCCGTAGTGGCGCTCGTTCAGGCGCCAGTGGCGCCGCACCGGGATCCACGCCCGGTCGAGCTCCCGCAGCGCCAGGTCGGCGGTGCGGATGGCGCGGGTGAGCACCGACGTGTGCAGCACGTCGGGCAGCACACCCCGCTCGGCCATGAGCCGCCCACCGGCCGACGCCTGCGCCTCGCCCTTCGGGCTCAGGTCGCAGTCGTACCAGCCGGTGAACAGGTTCTTGAGGTTCCACTCGCTCTCGCCGTGGCGGAGCAGAACGAGCGTGCGGGCCATCAGCCGTTCCCGGGATTGGTGGTCTCGCTCTGCTGGAACTTGCCGATGTAGATCGTCACCGTGTCGCCCGCGTCGGCCGACGCGCCGGCCGACGGCGACTGGGTGAGCACGATGCCGTCCTGGGCGGGGTTGGTCACCCGCTGCTCCTGGACCGACACCTTGAGGCCGACGCCCTCGAGGGCCGACCGGGCGTTCTGCTCGCTGAGGTTCTGCACCGGCGGGACGATCACGCGGTCGGCACCCGACGAGATCACGAGCGTGATGGTGTCGGTCGGCTTGGCGTCGGTGTTGGGGGCCGGCTCGGTGCGGATGACGGTGCCGGCCGGCACCGAGTCGGAGGCCTCCTGGCGGGTCTGGATGTTGGTGAAACCTGCGCCCGCCAGGATGTCGCGCGCCGTCGCCTCGTCCTGGTTGGAGACGTTGGGGACCTTCTTGGTTTGCGAGCCCGACGACACGTCGATCTGCACCTGGCTGCCCTTGCCGGCCTGGGTGTTGCCGGGCGGGTTCTGGCTGACGACCCTGCCCTCCTCGACGTCGTCGTTCTCGACCGGCACGGCGTTCACGACGAACCCGGCGTCGGTGAGCAGCTTGCTGGCCTCGGGCTGGGTCTTGCCCAGGACGTCGGGCACGAGCACCAGCTCGGGCCCGCTGCTGATGGTCAGCTTGATGGTCGACCCCCTGTCGACCTTCTCCGCGGCCTCGGGGTCCTGCCGGATGACGGTGTTCGCCGGCTGCGTCGACGCCTCGGGGGTGGTCGTGACCTCGAAGCCCGCCTGTTGGAGCGTGGCGGTTGCCTCCTCGACCGTCTTCCCGACGACGGTGGGCACGGTGACCTGCTCGGTCTTCTCCCCGCCGCCGCCGCCGAAGTTGCTGGCCAGCAGGATCAGCAGGCCGGCCAGCACCGCGAGCAGCACGACGAGCATGGCCAGGAACGTCTTCGACCGCTTGGGCTGCTCGGGCGGGTAGTCGTCGTAGTCGTCGTAGTCGTCGTAGCCCTCGCCGGCGGGTTGCCAGCCGACCGGGCCGGCCACCAGCGCCGTCTGGTCGCCGTAGGCGGTGCGGTTCATCATGCTCGTCGCGCCGGGCTCCATCGGCGGCGCCAGCACGGGCTCGGCCATGATGCGGCTGCCGTCGAGGAACCGGCGCAGGTCGGCCCGCAGGTCCTGAGCCGAGGGGTACCGGTTGGCCGGGTTCTTGGCCAGGCACTTGAGGGTGATGGCCTCGAGGGTCTCGGGCAGGCCGGGGTCGATGCGCCGCGGCGGCATCGGGTTCTCCTGCACGTGCTTGTAGGCGATCGCCACCGCGCTGTCGCCGGAGAACGGCGGGTGGCCGGTCGTCATCTCGTAGAGCACGACGCCCAGGCTGTAGAGGTCGCTGCGGGGGTCGACCGCCGCGCCCCGGGCCTGCTCCGGCGAGAAGTACGTGGCGGTGCCCATGACCGACCCGGTCTTGGTCAGGTTCTGGTCCGACGAGTCGCTGATGGCCCGGGCGATGCCGAAGTCGGCCACCTTGACCCCGCCGTCCCGGGTGATCAGCACGTTCCCGGGCTTCACGTCGCGGTGGACGACGCCGTTGCGGTGGGCGAAGCCGAGGGCGGCGGCGATGTCCGCGGTGACCTCGGCCGCCCGGTCGGGATGGAGCCGCCCCTCGTCGCGGAGGGTGTCGGCCAGGGTGTGGCCCTCGACGTACTCCATCACGATGAAGTACGTGCCGTTGGCCTCGCCCCAGTCGAAGACGCTGACGATGTTCGGATGCTGCAGGTTGGCGGCCGCCTGCGCCTCCCGGCGGAACCGCTCGACGAACCCCGCATCGGTGGCCAGCGCGGGGAACAGCACCTTGACCGCCACCGGCCGATCGAGCAGTTGGTCGCGCGCCAGGTAGACCTCGGCCATGCCGCCGCGCCCGAGCCGCCGGTGGAGCTCGTACCGCCCGTTGAAGATGACTTGGTTCTGCTGCGACATGCGCACCCCAGGTTACGAGATGGGGGTAGGTGCCCCCGAGTCGGCGGGCGCCGGGACGGTCAACCGCCCTGCGACGCACCGTCCGTCTGGCCGGCTCCGGTCGGTTGGGACAGGGCTGCCTGCATGACGGCCGCCGCGATGGGTGCCGCCACTCTGCCACCAGTCTGCTCGCTCGCGCCCTCCTGCGCCTCCACGAGCACGGCGACGGCCACCTGGGGCGCCTCCCCCGGCGGCCCGGCGAACCCGATGATCCAGGCGTGCGAGCTGCTCCCGTCCCCCGTGAGCTGGGCGGTGCCCGTCTTGCCGCCCACCTCGAAGTCCTCCAGCCCGACGCCGAGCCGCGACGCCGTCCCTTCGGTCACGACCGAGATCATCCCCCGGCGGAGCGTCTCGGCGGTGCCGGGCGACATCGCCTGCGTCCACACCTCCTGGTCGTACTCGTCGACCTTCTCGCCCTGGTCGTCGCGCACTTCCCGCATGACGTGCGGCGTCATGATCTCGCCGCCGTTGGCCACCGCCCCGGCGACCATCGCCATCTGCAGCGGGGTGGCCTGGACGCTGTTCTGGCCGATCGACGCCTGGGCGAGCGCCGGCGGGTCGTTGGCCACGACCTCCGCCGGGAACACCGACTGGACGGCGCCCGGCAGGTCGAGCGGCACGTCCTGGTTGAAGCCGAAGGCCTGCGCGATGTCGGTGAGGCCGGCGGCCCGGGCGTTCTCGACGCCCATCTGGGCGAAGGCGGTGTTGCAGGAGTCCTGGAGGACGGTGAACAGCTTGCCGCCGCAGCTCGCCCCCCCGAAGTTGCCGATGGGGCGGCCCTGGCCGGCGGCCACGTAGCCGTCGCTCACCGGGAAGTCGGGCTGGTCCTCGGTGACCCCGCCCTCCTCGATGCCGGCGGTGGCGGTCACGATCTTGAAGGTGGAGCCGGGGAACTCGCGCTCCTGGTAGGTGCGGGCCCGGGTCGGGTGGGCGGGATCGGCGTTGAGCGCGGTCGCGTTGGCCTTGGCCGCGGGCAGGTCGTGGGTGGAGATCAGGTTGGGGTCGTAGCTGGGGGTCGACCACAGGGCGATGATCTCGCCGGTGCGGGGGTCGAGCGCCACCACCGAGCCGGCCCGGTCGCCGAGCTGCTCGCGGGCGATCGACTGCACGTCGTTGCGCAACGACAGCGTGAGGTTCCCGACCCGCTCCCGGTCGACGAACAGGTCGCCCACCTCCCGCAGGTCGAAGTCGATGGTGCGGCCCGCGAGCTCGTCGTTGTACTCCTTCTCGACGCCGGCCGAGCCGAGCTCGAAGGCGTAGAAGCCGGTGACGGCGGCGAACAGGTCACCGGTCGGGTACCTGCGCTGGAACACGAACCGGTCGTTCGACGGGACCGACTCGGCCACCACGACGCCGTCGGCCGTCTCGATCGTCCCGCGGGGCGCCGAGAAGTCGCGCTCGACGGCCCGGTTGTTGCCCGGCTTCTCCTGCAGCTCGTCGGCCTCGAACATCGTCAGCCGGTTCACCTGCAGGAACAGGGCGGCGTAGCAGAGGGCGAGGAACACGCCGAGGTTGCGGATCTGCTTGCTCACCCGCCCACCTCGGACATCTGCTGCCGCGCCGTGTCGTCGGAGATCCGCAGCAGCAGGGCCAGCAGCACGTAGTTGGCCAGCAGCGAC
>DASSGC010000308.1:0-7018 GCA_035693765.1 Acidimicrobiales bacterium | reverse complement strand
CGTCGGGCAGGTCGAAGGTGAGCCCGGCGAACGAGCTCCGCCCGCCCCCCATCGGGTCCGGCTCGGCGGGCACGGTGGCGTTGGGGGGCAGGGGCAGCAGCGACGAGCCGCCGTCGGTGGCGTCGGTGGCGTCGGTGGCGTCGGTGGCGTCGCGCCCGGTGTAGACGGGCCGGTCGCGCCGGTCGCCGGGCTGGAGGGAGAGCAGACCGGCCGCCATGGCCGCCAGCGCCACGGCGGCGACGACCCGGCCCCGGGTCCGCCGGCGGCGACGCTGGGCGACGGCCCGGCGCAACCCGGCACGGGCGCTGTCGTCGGCCGGTGCGGCCGGCGCGAGCGCGGCGAGGGCGTCGCGCACGAGGTGTTCGGTGGTGCTCATCGCAGGTCCTCCAGGCGGGTCTCCAGGGCGGCGAGGCCCCGGTGCAGGTGCGATTTCACGGAGCCGCCGGCGATGCCGAGCGCCTCGGCGATCTCCCGCTCCGGCAGGTCGAGCCAGTAGCGCAGGACGACGCACTCGCGCTGGCGGCGGGGCAGGGCGGCCAGGGCGGCGGCCACGACGTCGCGCTGGTGCTGCGCGAGCGCCGCGTCCGGGCGCGGGTCGATGTCGCGGTCGGGCACGGGTCGGCGCCGCAGCTCGAGGGCCCGCCGGCGCAGGCGGCCCCGGGCCAGGTTGCAGACGATCGACCGCAGGTACGAGACCTCCCGGTCGGCGTCGACGATGCGGTGCCGTGACAGGTGGAACTTCGCGAAGGCGTCCTGGACCACCTCCTCCGCCGCGCCCCGGTCGTTGAGCAGCAGCCCGGCCAGGCCGACCATCTCGCTGTAGCGCTCGCGAAACAGCCGGGTCGTGGTGCCCGGGTCGGCGAGGTCCGCCGTGACGTCCATGCCCCACTGACGCCCGGGTGCCGGCCGCGGTTTACGGCGCGGGCCTCCTGGGCGAAGCCGGGCGGGGCGCTGCGGCGCGCCCGCACCCTCGACGGGGACCGCCGGCGGCCGGCGCCCCACCCGGCGGCGGCGCCCGGGGCGGACGCATCCTGCGCAGCCGTCCGGAGATCAGGCGGCGGCCATGGCGGTGGCCGTGCACACCTCGCCGTGGCGGACCCACTCGGCGGCCACGTCGCCCGGGACCGCACGGAGCACACGCAGCACGGTCACGAGATCGTCGTAGCCCGACACCGGCGCCCCCGCCAGCACCACCAGGAGGTCGCCGTCGCGCAGCCCGAGCCGGTCGGCGAGCGTGCCGGGCCGGATCGCGTGCACCCGCATCCCGCCGGCGGCGGGCACGGCATCCGCGCCCAGGTCGCCCCAGCCACGCAGGTGCCGCCGGGCGTGGGCACCGGTGGCGAGGTAGGTGTGCAGGTCGGCCACGATGTGCCGCCAGCCGACCGCCATGATGTCCGGCGGCGCCGGCAGCCAGTCGCCGAAGCCGGACTGCACCACGGTGATGCGGGTGCCGGTGCCCACCGCGGCCAGGGTGACGACGATGTCGGTACCGGCACACGGCTGGTCGTCCTTGGTGGCCCGGAGGCACTCGCCCGCCACCTCCTCGGTCACCGTGGCGGCGGAGTCGAAGCCCGGCAGCCAGTAGCGGCGGCCGGTCTCCTCCCCTGCCCCGCCCTCGCCCAGCGGGCGTGCGGTCAGCCGCCGCCAGGCGGTCGGCGGGTCGACGGCGAGCACGAACGTGGCCTCGAACGCGTCGCGGGCCGGGGCCGGGCCGTCGGGGTCGATCGGGTCGGTGGTCATGGCCGGTCCTCCGGGTCGGGGTAGGCGGCGAGCACGAGCCGGTAGGGCTCCCCGTCGGCGCTGCCGTAGCGGGCGGTGAGGTCGGTGAGCGCCTGGACGTAGCCGCGCAGGAACGCCGCCCGGTCGGCCTCGCACGCGAAGCGGACCTCGGTCGACGCGGATGCGCTGGGGATCGCCTCGCCGTCGAACGCGGCCCGGTCGAGCAGGGCGGCGGCGTCGCGCTGGAGCTGCTCGCCGTGGGCGACGAGCGTGCCGAGGCTGAGCTGGTCGGCCAGCGCCGACGCCCGGCCGTCGCCGGCGCTCCACGTACTGCAAAAAAAAATCACGAGGACCGGTGCGACGGCGACGTAGAGCTGCTCGCGGAAGTTGCCGTTCTGCCGCTCGCCGGCGTGGCGCAGCAGGCCGGCCTTCTCGAGCGCCCGGACGTGGTAGGCGGCGTTCTGGCGGGACTGGCCCGTGGCCCGGGCCGCAGCGGCCGCGGTGGTCGGGCGGCGCATCACGGCGAGGAGCGCGGCGCGGGCCGGGTGGGTGGCGGCCGCGATGGCCGCAGGATCGTCGAGCGAGATGACCCTGGACATGCAGGTCACCCTAGACAGGATGCCCCGTCTAGTAAAGGTCTGCTTTCTAAGAGGCCGAGCGGATACGGCGGTCGCCACGGCCTACGCGTGGCGATTTGGCGTGGAAGCACCAGCTCGACAGCTCGGCCGACCGGCAACGCAGCGCGGTGACACGCGCCGGCGTGCCTATCGGCTCGAGTCCTCAACGCCCTCGGCCCTGCGTTCCCCGCCGGTCACGACACCGCCAGTGTCGCCTCCATGCCCGCCTGGCGGTGCCCGGCGACGTCGCAGTACACCGTGTAGTCGCCTGCGGGCAGGTCGACCGCACCCTCGTCCACGTCGCCGTGGCCCGTGACCTCGAGCTTGAACCCGTCGACGCCCTCGATCAGCAGGGTGTGGACGATGCTGCCGTCGTTCCGGTACTCGAACCGCACCTCGCCGCCCGTCACCTCGTAGGCGTCGGCGCCGAACGCGATGTCCTCGGCGACCACGACGAGGCGCCCGTCCGAGCCCGACGTGACCGGCGTGCCGGCGTCGCCGTCGTCGTCGGAGCCACACGCCGCGAGCGACGCGGTCGTCGCTGCGACGAGGAGGCAGGCACCCAGAGCCGGGATCCGCATGGACCTCTCCTTCCGTCTGCGCGTCTTGTCTACCACCTGTTTTTTCTACCAACTGTTCGACATATAGAGTCGCACCCGCCCGAGCAGGAGGTGCACGTGAACGTCAACGGATGGAGCCTCGTCCGGTTCCTGCACGTCACCGCCGCGATGGTGTGGGTCGGCGGCCAGCTCCTGCTGAGCGGCGTGGTGCTCCCCGTCATGCGCACGCAGCTCGACCCCGCCGTGCGCGGCCCGCTGGTGCGCACCATGGCGCGCCGGTTCGCCCTCGTCGCCAACGCCGTGCTCCTGCCGGGTCTGCTCGCCACCGGCATCGCCCTGGCCTGGCACCGCGGCGTCACGCTCGGCACCTTCGACGACCCCGGCTACGGGCGGCTGCTCGGCATCAAGCTGGCGCTGGTCGTCGTATCCGTGGTGCTGGCGGCCATCCACGGCGCGGTCGCCGTGGCCCGCCCGACGCTGGCCCGCCCGCTGGCCATCACCGGTCTCGGGACCGCGCTCGCCATCGTGGTGTTCGCCACGGCGCTCGTGCCCTGAGCGCCGCTCCCGAGCGGCGCGGACGGTTCAGGGACGTCCGTGCGCTACTCGACCACGAGCGTGCCGTGCATGCCGGCCGCCTCGTGACCCGGCACCTCGCAGATCATCCGGTACGTGCCGGGCGCGAGCCCGCCGAGGTCGAGCTCACCGCCGGCGCCCGGGTCGAGCATGTCCGTGGCCACACCGTCGACGGCCAGGTTGTGGACGACCGCGCCGTCGTTGCTGACGTCGAGCACCGTGCCCTGGGCCACGGTCACGTCGGCCGGGTCGATGCTGAAGTCCGCCAGCGACACCGCCGACACCGCCGACGGCGCGCTCCCGCCCGCCGGCGCGGCCGGCTCGTCGCCCCCGCTCCGCGCCTCGTCCACGGCCCGGGCGGCGAGCCCGAGCGCGAACAGGGCGACCACCATGGCGAACAGGCCGAACACGAACCCGACCACGGCCAGCGACTCGAACGTCGTCCCCGCCGGCCGGGCGCCGCCGCCGGGCGCCGGGGCGTCCGGCCGGGTCGTCTCCGGCGGTGCCGGCGCGCCTGCGGGCGACACCGGCGGCGACCGCCCCTCCGTCTCCTCCGTCGCGGCCGGCGCCGGGCCGGCCCCTCGATCCCCGAGCCTCGTCATCCTGGCCTCCTCAGTGTCCAGCCGCGGCTGCGGATGGTTCGACGTCGCCTGCCTGGAACACGCCCAGGGCGCCCTTGCCGGGGTTGGCGAACTTGTGCGTCACGAACGGGTACAGGCCCGCCTCGTCGAAGCTGAACTCGACGAAGCCGCCCTGGGCCGGCTGGAGGTCGAGCGCCTGGCAGCCGCCGCTGCCGCCGTCGGGCCGCAACCGGTAGGCGCCCTCCTTGTAGACCGTGTCGAAGATGGTGCCGATCACGTGGAACGAGCAGTTCTCCGACGGGCCGGCGTCGAGCACCCAGGCCCGGATGCGCTGGCCCGGCTCCACCCGGATCGGCCGGTGCTGGTACTGGTTGACGTAGCCGTTGAACACGACTGCGTCCCACGCCTCCCGCTGCATCTTCGCGAGGTCGCCGATCCCGCCCTCGGGCCCGAGGTAGAACTCGGACTGCACGAAGATCAGCTCGTGGTCGACCGGCGCCAGGTCGGGCGGGTCGATGACGATGGCGCCGTACATGCCGTTGCCGATGTGGTGGAGCACCGGCGGCGTGCCGCAGTGGTACATGAAGATGCCGGCGTGCTTGGCCACGAACGGGTAGTCGAGCGACTCGCCCGGTTGGATCGTCCGCATCTTGTCGTTCCACGCCACCTTCGAGGCGTGGAAGTCGACCGAGTGGCCGAGCGTGCCCTCGTTGGTCAGTCTGAACGCGAACCGGTCGCCGAGCCGGCCGCGGTAGACCGGCCCCGGCACGAGGTCGTCGAACGACCAGAGCTGCTGCGTCGTCCCCGGGGCGACCTCGGCCACGCCCTCGCGGGCCGCGATCGCGATGGTGTGCTCGCCGCCCGCGGGAGCCGGTGGCAGCACCGGATCGCGGGCCGTCCAGTCGTCGGCAGGGGCCGCGGTGAAGTCGATCTCCGCTCCCCCCGCCCCCTCGGCCTCCGGCGTCGCCCCGCTCCCGCCCGTCGCGGTCCGGGTGTCCGAGTCGGGCCACGACGCCGCCACCGTCACGCCGGCCAGCGTCGCCGCGCCGATCCCGCCGACGGTCGCACCCAGCACCGCCCGCCGGCTCACGGTGCCCTGACCGCTCCTCTCCGGCACTGCCTGGTCAACCACCATCACCGTTCCTCCCGTGGAACCGACCTACGCCCACCGACGCGATGTCGACGTGCGCATCCGTGTCATGTCCGTCGGGATCAGCATGTCGGCCGAGGCGTGACCAGGGCAGTGACGAAAGACCCTGAGCGTTCGGTCGTTTATCCATTACCCTCTAGAAAAAGCCACCCGCAACAAGGCCATCCGCAACGAGGCGACCGCACGATGTCGACGACGCTGCAGCAACAGGCCCGGGCGCTCGGCGACCCGACCCGCCACGCCATCTTCCGGTACCTCGTCGACGCGGCCCGGCCCGTCGGCGTGGCCGAGCTGACCGAGCACTTCGCGCTGAACCACAACGCCATCCGCCAGCACCTGGCCAAGCTCGTCGATGCCGACCTGGCCAGCGAGTCGGCCGAGCCCGTCGGCGGCCCCGGGCGGCCGCGACTCGTGTACGAGGTCGACCCGGCGACCGAGAGCCGCTGGGGCGCGACCGGCCCCTACGAGCGGCTCAGCCTCCTGCTGGCGGAGATCATCGCCAGCGGCGACACCCCGGTGGAGGTGGGCCGCCGGGCGGTGGAGGACCACCCCGTGCCGGCGGCGACGCCGGAGGCCGCCGTCGCCGACGTCGCCGCCGTCATGGCCCGGCAGGGCTTCGAACCCGAGGTCCGCCGGCGCGGCACCGGCATCGAGATCGCGCTGGGCACCTGCCCGTTCGAGACGGTCGCGGCCGCCCGCCCCGACGTCGTCTGCGCGCTGCACCTCGGGCTGGCCGAGGGCCTGGCCGACAAGGCCGACATCGCGGTCACCGAGCTGGTGGCCCGCGACCCCCGCCGGGCCGGGTGCTGCCTGCGGCTCGACCTGTCCCCGCGCGAGGGCGCGGCCCCGCACCGCGGCCGGCTCACGCACGCCCCCGACCGGCGGCGGGCGGACCGCGCCGGCGACGGCGGCTGAGCCGACGCCCGGGATCGCCGTGCCTGCGGCACGATGGCGGGATGCCCGATCCCGTCTACGCGGTGCCCCTCGAGCTGGTGCAGATCGAGGAGCTGGCGGACTGCGTCCATGCGGTCGACCAGGCGCTGACGACGACGATCGAGGAGCACCTGGAGAACCAGAACCTCGAGAACCACCTGCGCGGCCTCATCGCCAGGATCAAGGCCGGCGAGATCGCGCCGGTCGGCGGCGCCGGCTGACGCCAGCGCGCCCGTGCGATCCGTCGACCGCGGGCGCACCGGCGTGCCGCAGTCAGGCGATGCGGAACGGGGCGCCGCGCCGCGAGAGCAGGTCGCCCGTCATCTGGGTGCGCAGCCCGCTGAGCGCCGTCCGGACCGCGTCGTAGTCCGCCCGCGAGAGCACCGCATCGGCAGGGCGGCCGCTCACCGCCTCCAGGGCGGACTGCACCTTCCCGTAGCGCCGGCGCGAGCCGCGCGACAGGTAGAGGCCGCCGGGCACGCCATCCGCGGTGCCGGTGCCGAAGTACCAGTCGCGCAGGCGCGCCGACAGCGAGGCGAGCGCCCCGTAGGTGACCTCGTCGTCGCGCGGCCACAGCGGGAGAAGCGCGCTCTCCCGCCACAGCTCCTGGTAGAGCGTCGTGCGCGACGCGTGGAGCTCGTCGTCGACCTTGGCCCTCGACGAGAAGTAGCCCTCGATGAGCGCCGCCAGGAAGCCGGCGGCAGCGCCCGTGAGGACCGTGATCACCCAGTCCACGACCGGCTGCCTGTCAGCCGTTCATGTCCTTCGGTGACTCACCGGGCATGCGGCCGTCGGATTCGCCCGGCATCGTCTGGCCCGCGGGCCGCTCCCCGGGCATGAGCCCCTGGACGGTCGCCGGATCGAGCGGCTCGTGCTCCTCACCGG
>DASSGC010000307.1:0-18592 GCA_035693765.1 Acidimicrobiales bacterium | reverse complement strand
GCCGTCGGGGGCGGGGCGGGCCGGGCCGCTGCGGCGGCCGGGGGCGGTGGGGCCGCGGCGACCGGCGCGCCCGCGGCCCGGGCGGCCACCATGGCTGCGCCCAACGCGATGGCGTGCTTGGGGTGGGCGTCGACCGCGACGGGGCGCCCCAACCCGGATGACACGAGCTGGGCCACCAGCGGGATGCGCGACGAACCACCGACCAGCAGGACGTGGTCGACCTGGTCGGGCGCCAGCGACGCCGTCCGCAGCGCCCGGTCGAGGGCGGTGACGGTCTCGGACAGGGTGGGACGGATCATGTCCTCCAGCTCGGCCCGGGTGACCCGCACCTCCGTCTGGATGTTCGGCAGCAGCACCGGGACGCTGATCTCGTTGTCGAGCGACAGCGCCTCCTTGGCCTGCGTGCACTCGGACCGCAGCCGGGCGACGGCGGCCAGGGCCTGCGGATCGTCGGGGTCGAGCTCCTCGTACGCCTCGGCGATCTCCTGGATCACCCGGGCGAACACGGCGGCGTCGATGTCGATGCCGCCGAGGTGCTCGATGCCCTCGGGCGACCCGAGCACGGTGAAGCCCCCGTCGCTCTCCTTGCGCAGCACGGCGGCGTCGAAGGTGCCGCCGCCCAGGTCGTACACGGCCACGACCGACCCGACGTCGACCCGGGCCTGCGACGCGTAGGAGATGGCCGCGGCCTGGGGCTCGGTCACCATCAGCACCGTGGGCATGCCCGCGAGCTCCGCCGCCTTGTCGAGCAGGTCGCGCTTGTAGGGGCCCCAGTTGGCCGGGTGGCTGAGCGCGATGGTGGCGGGCTGGCCGCCCCGGATGCGCACGACGGAGTCGAGCACCCACCGCAGCAGGCGCCCGGTGAGCACCTCGGCCGGGACGCCGGCCCCGCCGACCTGGAGCGGGGTCGGGTCGCCGAGCCGCCGCTTGAACTGGCGGGCGATGCGCTGCGGGTCGGTGACGGCGTGGCGCTCGGCGGCATCGCCCGCCAGGAAGCTGCCGTCCGCCGCCAGCAGCAGCACCGACGGCACGGTCGGGCCCCGCTCGCCGAGGGGCACGACCTCGGGCCGCCCGGTGGGCGAACCGTCGTGCACGGCCGCCGCCGTGTAGGTCGTACCGAGGTCGATGCCGAGGTAGTAGTTCATCCAGGGGTCCCCGTCCGCCGCCGCCGGGCCCCTCCCGGCGCAACAGCCGAATCTACAGCGGCCGCGGCGCGGCGCGGACGCAGCGGATCAACCGTCCCCGGCGGCGGCGGGGTCGTCGAGCAGGTTGGCGTAGGACGCACACGTCACCGGCAGGTCGGTCGACTCGCCGTCGCCCATCGGCACGCCCTGGGCCCGGCCGTCGACGAGGAAGCGGACCGCCTCGACACCGGGGAGCGCATCGGCCGTGCAGACGATCTGCCCGAAGGCGAGTCGGGAGCCGTCGGCCTGGGTGTCGAAGATGGCGGAGGTGAGGTCGACGGCCAGGGTGCCGTCGGCGTCGAGCTCCGGTGGCGACGCCAGCGCGGTGTTGGGCGGGATCTTGGTCTGCAGGCCGGGGTCGGGCGCCAGGTCGCTCGGCTGCTCGGTCAGCAGCGTCTCGAGCACGTTGGCGGGGTCGGGCGTGGAGGTGGCCGCGTCGACCAGCACCGGCACCTCGACCGGGACCATGACCGTGTTGTCGCCGTCGAACCGGGTGAAGTACAGCTGCGCGGTGTCGGTGACGCCGCCTGCGGTGGTGTCGACGCTGCCGTCGCTGCTGCCGTCGCTGCTGTCCGCCCGCTGGTCCTGGGCGATCGCCCGGGGCTCGTCGTCGGCCGGTATCCCGCAGCCGGCGGGGGCCGCCA
Source organism: Acidimicrobiales bacterium (assembly GCA_035693765.1). GTDB lineage: Bacteria > Actinomycetota > Acidimicrobiia > Acidimicrobiales > VFJN01 > ZC4RG19. Next base: position 16,764 of record DASSGC010000307.1, on the reverse strand, counting down.
CGGCGAGGCCGGCGAGCAGCAGGGCGACGCGGGCCGCCCGTGACCGGGACACGCCGGCGCGGGGGCGGGCGTGGCGCCGGGGGCTCATGCGGGCGTCTCCGCCGGCAGCTCGATCACGAAGCGGGCACCCTTCTGGCCATCGGCGCGGTCCTCGACCCACACCTCGCCGCCGTGCAGCCGGATGTGCTCGGCCACGAGGGCCAGCCCCAGCCCGACGCCGTCGATCCCGCGGCGGTGGCCGGCGGAGGTGCCCCGGTTGAAGCGGAAGAAGATGGCCTCGCGGTCCTCGGGCACGACGCCCGGCCCGTCGTCCTCGACGGCGATCAGCACCGCGTTGCCGGCCTTGCGCAGCTCGACGCGGCTCGCGCCCTTGCCGTACTTGCCCGCGTTGTCGAGCAGGTTGGCGATGACCCGCGACAGCCGGCGCTTGTCGGCCCTGACCACGACGCCGGCCAGGTCGGCGTCGATGTCGACCGGCATGTCGATGTCGGTCGAGTTGGTGACCGCATGGATGACCAGCTCGTCGACCCGCACCTCCTCGAGGTCGAGGTGCATCACGCCGGCGTCGAACCGGGAGATCTCCAGCAGGTCCTCGACGAGCTGCCGGAACCGCTCGATGTCGGCGACCATCAGGTCCAGCGCGGCCCGGGCGCGGTCGGGCATGTCGTCGCGCTGGTTCTCCAGCACCTCGATCGAGGCGGCGAGCGTCATGAGCGGTGACCGCAGCTCGTGGCTGACGTTGGACGCGAAGCGTGCGTCGCGCTGGATGCGCTCCTCCAGGGCGCTGGCCATCTCGTTGAACGAGTCGGCCAGCGTGGCGAGGTCGGCGTCGTCGCTGGCCTCGACGCGGGTCTCGAGGCGCCCGGTGGCGATGGCGTGGGCGGCCTCGCCGATGCCGCGCAGCGGTCGCAGCACCCGGCGGGCCGCCCACCAGCCGATGCCGGCACCGGCCAGCGTCGAGAGGATGGCGGCGGCCAGCAGCGAGATGCTGATCGACTCGAGCGTGTCCTCCAGCTCCTTGAGCGAGACGATCTCGAAGTAGGCGCCGTCGATCGACTCGAGCGGCACGCCCACGGCGAGCTGGGTCGTGCCGTCGAGGTCGAAGCGCATGCGGGCCGCCTGGCCCGACCGCACCGTGTCGCGGAGCGCCGCGGGCAGGACGTCCTCGCCGAACTCGGGGGTGCGCGGGAACCACCGGTCGTCGACCAGCAGCACCGGGTTCGAGCCCAGCGGCGTCTGCAGCGAGGCCAGGACGTCGGCCGGGTCGGCCACGGCGCCGGCGCCGGTGTCGGCCTGCGTGGGGAGCTGGCGGCTGACGGTCTCGGCGTTGGTGTACGTGCGCGCGGTGGCCGACGACTCGCGCTGGTCGAGCAGGTTCTGGCGGGTGAGCCCGAGGGTGGCCCCGGCGAGCACCGCCGACATCACGAGCGCACCCACCGCGAAGGCGATGGTGATCCGGGCGCGCAGCCCGAGCCGGGGGAGGAGGCGGGGGACGGCACGGGGGACGACGCCGGCGCGACGCAGGCGCGTGGCGAGGGTGCTCACGCCTGGAGCTTGTAGCCGAGTCCCCGGACGGTCACGACGTGGCGGGGGTTGGCGGCGTCGGCCTCGACCTTGGTCCGCAGCCGGCGGACGTGCACGTCGACCAGCCGCCCGTCGCCGAAGTAGCCGTAGCCCCAGACCCGTTCGAGCAGCACCTCGCGGCTGAACACCCGGCCGGGGCTGGAGGCGAGCTCGACGAGGAGGCGGAACTCCGTCTTGGTGAGGTGGATCTCCTCGCCGCCGCGCCGGACCACGCCCTCGTCGGGGATGATCTCCAGGTCGCCGAACCGCAGGTGGCTGCTGCCCGAGTCGCTGCTCCGGGCGCGGCGCAGCAGGGCGCGGATGCGGGCCGACAGCTCCTTGGGCGCGAACGGCTTGGTGAGGTAGTCGTCGGCGCCGGCCTCGAGGCCCGCCACGACGTCGTGCGTGTCGGCCCGGGCGGTGACCATGACGATGGGCACGTCGGACACCCGCCGGATGGCCCGGCAGACGTCGAAGCCGTCGATGCCGGGCAGCATGATGTCGATCAGGACCACGTCGGCGGGCTGGCGCTGGAACGCGTTCAGCGCCTCCTCGCCGGTGTCCGCCTCCTCGACCGCCCAACCCTCGTCCTCGAGGGCGAGCTTGACGGCCGTCCTGATGCGTTCGTCGTCTTCGACCGAGAGGATCCGCGTACCCACGCTCATGATGGTGCCTCATGCGGGCACCGCGCGCGTAGCCGGGCGGGCCGCGGGGGCGTCACCTGCCGGCGGGGCCGGCGTCGACGTCGGTGTAGGCGGCGAGCAGGGCGTCCCGGCCGGGTCCCCGGCCGGTGCGGTAGTGGAGGCCCTCGGGGAGCCTGGCCCCGAGGTCGCGGCAGCCGACCAGCGCCCGGGCGCCGGCAGCGGTGAACGACTCCAGCGCCCGGAGGTCGACGTCGATGCGGCTCGGCCCGGCGCCGAGCGCTGCCTCGGCGGCGTCGAGCAGCGCACCGCCCGCGGCCTCGTCGAGGCAGTGGACGATGGCGAGCACGACGGTGGTGCCTTCGGTCGTGATGTCGATGGGAGAGGTCGGCGGCGTGGTCATCGGCGTGCTGACGGTCGCGTCGCTCCCGTTCGGGGTGGGTCGCGGCGGGGACCCAGCGGTTGCGGCGGTCATCGGCGATAAGGATGCCCAGGGATCGTGTCAGTGCACCTGTCAACCACGTTGCGATACGGTGACGAGTGGCCTTTTCAGTGACTCACGGCACATTTTGTGCACCCAGAGAGCACAGAAGGTCACGCAACGGGACGGCAAGGCCGGGGGCGGCCGCCAGGACCGACCCCGCGACCATCGGTCCGCCGTCGAGCGACGACACGACCGCACCCGCCTCGGTGGCGATCAGCCCACCGGCGGCGAGGTCCCACCAGGCCAGCCCCCGCTCGAAGTAGCCGTCGAGCCGCCCGCTGGCGACCCAGCACAGGTCGATCGCGGCGGCGCCCGACCGGCGGATGTCCCGGACGCGGGGGAGCACCCCGGCCAGCACCTCGCCCTGGGCGCGCCGGCGGGCCGCGTCGTAGCCGAAGCCGGTGCCGACGAGGGCCCGGGCCAGGTCGGTGGCCCCCGTGCACATGATCGGCGCGCCGTCGCGGAACGCACCGCCGCCGCGGGTCGCGGTGAACACCTCGCGGTGCACGCCGTCGGCCACCACCCCGGCGAGGACGCCGCCGGCGTCCTCGGCCGCGATCGACACGTTCCAGCCGGGCAGGTCGTAGAGGTAGTTGGTCGTGCCGTCCAGGGGGTCGACGACCCAGCGCACCCCGCTGGTGCCCACCACGTCGCTGCCCTCCTCGGCCACGATGCCGTCGCCGGGCCGGGCGTCCAGCAGCGCCGACACGATGAGCCGCTCGGAGGCGTGGTCCATCTCGCTGACCATGTCGGTGGCGGTCGACTTCGTCCGGACCGCGGTGCGGGCCCGCCCGAGCCCGTCGCGCAGCAGGGCAACCGCGCGCGCGGCCACCTCGGTGGCCAGCGCGACGAGCGCGGCCGGATCGGGTGGCGGGCCGGGGGAGCCTGCGTGCTCGCTCATGATCGGCGACGGTACCGTGCGGCCGGTGGCCCCCGACTTCCCCGCCGCGCCGGCGGTCGACCTGCGCAGCGACACCGTCACCCGCCCCACGCCTGCGATGCGGCGGGCCATGGCCGAGGCCGAGGTGGGCGACGACGGCTTCGGCGACGACCCGACCGTCCTGCGGCTCGAGGCCCGCTACGCCGCCCTGACCGGCAAGGACGCGGCCCTGTTCATGCCCTCGGGCACGATGGCCAACCAGGTGGCGCTGCGGGTGCTCGCACCGCCGGGGTCGCTGGTGGTGGCCGGCCGTCGCCAGCACGTCGTCACGCACGAGGGCGGCGCCTTCGGCGTCAACCAGGTCGCCCAGTTGCAGGTGGTCGACGACGACGACGGCACCCTCGACCCCGACGAGGTGGCGTGGCTCGTGGCCGGCGCCGCCCACCGCTGGCCCCCGCCGGCCGTGGTGTGCGTCGAGGACACGCACCTGGCGTCCGGCGGCCGGCCCTGGCCCCTCGACCGGCTCGCCGAGGTGATCGCCCTGGGCGTCCCCGTCCATCTGGACGGCGCCCGGTTGTTCAACGCGGCGGTGGCCACGGGCACCACGCCGGCCGAGCGTGCCGCCGGCGCCGCCTCGGTCACGTCGTGCCTGTCCAAGGGGCTGGGCGCGCCGGTCGGGTCGCTGCTCGCCGGCTCGGCCGAGTTCGTGGCGCGCGCCCGGGTGGAGCGCAAGCGGATGGGCGGCGGCATGCGCCAGGTCGGCATCCTGGCCGCCGCCGGGCTGGTCGCCCTCGACACCATGGTGGACCGCCTGGCCGACGACCACCACCGGGCCCGGCGGCTGGCCGAGGCCGTGGCCGACCGCTGGCCCGGCGCCGGCTGCGACCCCGCCGCGGTGCGCACCAACGTCGTCCTGTTCCGGCACGGCGACCCCAGCGCGCTGCTCGCCGCGCTGGCCGACCAGGGGGTCGGCGCCGTGACCCTCGGGCCCGGCACGGTGCGGCTGATGACCCACCACGGCATCGACGACGAGGCCCTCGAGCGCGCCGTCGTCGCCATTGGGAAGGCGCCGTGAGCCCCCCGTCGAGCGATCGGGCCCGGGGCCCGGGGAGCCACCGATGACCCTGATCGTCGACGTTCCGGCGCGGGCCATGGCGGTCTACGCCCATCCCGACGATCCCGAGGTCTCGTGCGCGGGGACGCTCGCCCACTGGGCCGCCCGCGGGGCCGACGTGCGCCTCGTGGTGGTCAACGCCGGCGACAAGGGGTCGCACGACCCGGCCACCGACCCCGCGGTGCTGACCCGCCGGCGGGCCCGCGAGGTCCACGCGGCCGCCGAGGTGCTCGGCCTGGCCGGCGTCGACCTGCTCGGCCTGCCCGACGGCGAGGTCGACAACGACATCGCGCTGCGGGGCCTGCTCGTGGGGCTCATCCGCACCCACCGGCCGGAGGTCGTCGTGGGGCCCGACCCCACCGCCGTGTTCTTCGGCGACAGCTACGTCAACCACCGCGACCACCGCGAGGTGGGGTGGGCGCTCGTCGACGCGGTGGCGCCGGCGGCCGGCAGCCCGCTCTACTTCCCCGACGCCGGGCCGCCCCACCAGGTCGGGGCCCTGCTGCTGTCGGGCACCCTCCAGGCCGACGCCTGGGTCGACGTGTCCGACGCCGTCGAGTCCAAGATCGCTGCGGTGGCCTGCCACGAGAGCCGCATGGGCGACGATCCGGCGCTGGTGGCCGAGCTGCTGCGGGCCCGCATGTCGGAGACCGGCAGCCAGGCCGGCCTCGACCACGCGGAGAGCTTCCGCCGGCTGCGGTTCGGCTGAGAGCGCGCGGGTGGGTCGGGTCAGGGCCCCCCGGCGTCCCCGGCGTCCCCGGCGTCCCCGGCGTCGCCGGGGCGGCGGTGGGCGACGGTGCGCCACTCGCCCATGGCCCGGAGCGCCAGCACGGCCACGACGGCCACCCCGCCGGCGCCACCCACGGCGCCGACCAGGCCCCCCAGGCCGGCCGCGACGCTGCAGTCGCCGTCGCACTGCAGGTCGACGAACGCCCAGCCGATCAGGCCCCCGCACAGGCCGCCGACGAGGATCGACAGGAAGGCCAGCACGCGTGCCCCGGTCGAGGGCAGGGCGCTGGGCGCGTAGTCGTCGGCCCCGGGGACCGCCGGCGGGGCGTCGGGGGTGTCGGAGGTGTCGGGGGCGGCGTGGGGTTCGTCCGGCATGGCGCGGCCATCGTAGGGGCCGGTCCCCCGGTGCCCGGAACCCGCCGCCGTGGCCGAGACCGGGTCCGCTCCGGGCGGGCTCACACCTCCCGCAGCGCGGCGACCCGGCCCCCGCTCACCCGCACGAGGTCCGCCGGGGTCAGCGCGAACACGTGCCGGGGCGTGCCCGCGGCCGCCCACACCACCTCGTAGCGCAGGAGGTCCTCGTCCACGAACGTCGGCAGGGGCCGGGCGTGACCGAACGGCGGCACGCCGCCGATGGGGTAGCCGGTCGCCTCGCGCACCAGCTTGGCGTCGGCGCGGGAGACGCCCGCCGGCGCACCCCCGGCCGCCGCCGCCAGCCGGCCCTCGTCCAGCCGGTTGGGGCCGCTCACCAGTGCCACCACCACCTCGTCCCCGACCCGGAACACGAGCGACTTCACGATCTGGCCCACGTCCACCCCGATCGCCCGGGCCGCGTCCTCCGCGGTCCGGGTGCCGGCGGGGAACTCGCGCACGTCCACCGTCAGGCCGAGGGCCGCGGCCGCGTCGGCGACGGCCCGCGCGTTGGCGTGCAGTCCTGCATCGAGGGGTTCCACCCGGACACGGTGCCACACTGGGCGGATGCGACAGTGGCTGGTCGGCGGCGGGCTCATCCTGGGGGAGGGCGGGCTGCTGCTCGTGCGCAACCGGCGGCGCAACGGGGACGAGGACTGGAGCCCGCCCGGCGGCGTGATCGACGAGGGCGAGACCCTCCTCGCCGGCCTCACCCGCGAGGTCGAGGAGGAGACCGGGGTGGTCGTCGCCCGGTGGGCCGGACCGGCCTACGAGGTGGAGGTGGAGGCGCCCGGGCTCGGCTGGCACCTGCGGGTCGAGGCCCACGTCGCCGTCGACTTCGCCGGCGAGGTCCGCATCGACGACCCCGACGGCATCGTGATCGACGCCGCGTACGTCGCGCCGACGGCGTGCGACGCCCACCTGGCGGGATGCCGCCCGTGGGTCAGCGAGCCCCTGACCGCCTGGCTGGCCGAGCCGTGGTCCGGGGACCGGGCACCGTGCTACCGCTACGTGATCGACGGCGACGACCCGCTGCGGGCGGTCGTGTCCCGGCGGTGAGCTGACATGGGCGACGGCCCGGCACCCGCGGCCCCCGGCGAGCGCACCATCGTCCACGTCGACATGGACGCGTTCTTCGTGTCGGTCGAGCTGAACCGCCGGCCGGAGCTGCGGGGCCGGCCGGTCGTCGTGGGCGGGACCGGGGCCCGGGGCGTGGTCGCTGCCGCCAGCTACGAGGCCCGGGCCTACGGCGTGTTCTCGGCCATGCCGAGCACCCGGGCCCGCCGGCTGTGCCCCGACGCGGTGTTCCTGCCCGGAGACCACGCCCACTACGGCGAGGTCAGCGAGCGGGTCATGGCCGTGTTCCGGTCGTACACCCCGCTGGTCGAGCCGCTGAGCCTCGACGAGGCCTTCCTCGACGTCACCGGCGTGCGGCGGGCGCGGGGCGACGGCGCCGCCATCGGCCGGGCCATACGGGCGGAGGTGCGGGAGCGCGAGGGCCTGACCTGCTCGGTCGGGGTGGCGGCCACCAAGATGGTGGCCAAGCTGGCATCGGAGGCGGCCAAGCCCCGGGCGACGCCCGCGGGGCCGGTCGAGGGGTCCGGCGTGCGGGTGATCGCGCCGGGCGACGAGCAGGCGTTCCTGCGACCGCTGCCGGCCCGTGCGCTGTGGGGCGTGGGCCCGGCGACGCTGGCCCGCCTCGAGCGGTTCGGGGTGCGGACCGTCGGCGACATCGCCGACCTGCCGGAGGCGGCCATCGTCGGCGCGCTGGGGGCCGCCAACGGCCGGCACCTCCACCGCCTCGCCCGCGGCGTCGACCCCCGACCCGTGGAGCCCGACCAGAAGGTCATGTCGATCCGCCACGAGGAGACGTTCCCCACCGACCGCCACGACGCGGCGGCGCTGGGGCGGGAGGTGGTGCGGATGGCCGACGCCGTGGCCTGGCGCCTGCGGCGGGCCGGGCTGACGGCACGGACGGTCACGCTGAAGGTGCGGTTCGGCGACTTCCGCACGATCACACGGTCGGCGACGGCCCCGGTCCCGCTCGACGAGGGGCCCGCCGTCGCCCGTCACGCCCGCGCCCTGCTGGACGGCATCGACCCCGCGCCGGGGGTGCGGTTGCTCGGCGTCGGCGTCGCCGGGCTGGCCGAGGGCGCGGCCCGCCAGCTCAGCTTCGACGAGGCCGGTGGTGCCAGCTGGCACGAGGCCAGCGGGGCCGTCGACGCCATCCGCGAGCGCTTCGGGGACGCCGCGATCGGCCCGGCGGCCGCCGTCGGGCGCCGCGGGCTACGGGTCAAGCGGCGGGGCGACGGCCAGTGGGGACCGGACGACGACCCGGGCGAGGGTCCGGGCGATGACCCGAGCGACGGCGACGTGTCCGTACCGTGTCCGCGGGATTGACGAATTTCTCCTGCGTTCACGCGTTGTCGTTCGCCGAGCCCTGTGGAACACTTGATCGCACACCGGTTCGGTCAGCCGGCGATAAGGGGTCAAGGGTGCCGCTTTCCGAGGACGAGGAACGGATCCTCCGGGAAATAGCGCAGCGGTTCTACGAGGACGATCCGTCGTTCGCGCGCGAGGTGAGCGAGACCACGCTCTACCGCCACACCGTGCGCCGCATGAAGTGGTCGGTCGTCGGCCTCGTCGCCGGAGCGATATTCCTCGTCCTCAGCTTGTCGACGTCGTACCTCCTGTCCTTCATCGGCTTCCTCGCGATGCTCGTCAGCCTGCTGGTGTTCGAGCGGAACCTGCGCAAGCTCGGCCGCGCCGGCCTCGACCAGCTCACCAAGGCCGTGCGGGCCAACGGGGTGCGCGACGCCCTGGGCGGCGCCGGTCGCCGGGTGCGCGAGCGGTTCCGGCGCGACGACGACGCCGAGACCGACGGCGAGTAGCCGGCACCGCGCGCAACGGACCGCGCGCAACGGACCGCGCGCAACGGACCGCGCGCAACGGACCGCGGGCTACAGAGGGCACCGGGGGCGAGGGCCGCCGCGGGCGGGTCAGTGCCGGATCTCGGCCGGGCCCTGATGGGCCACGAGCCGGCCGCCACCTGACGGGAAGAGGCGGCGGGCGTCGAACCACGCGAGCAGCCGCCGGCTCAGCGGGACGCGCCGCCTGGTCTCGGCGACGATCCGCGAGTTGTCCTCCTCCGCCCGCGCCGCGTCGTCGTCGCTGGCCGGCATCTCGGCGTAGGCGATCCGCTCCATCGTGCGGGCCAGGTCCTGGACGTAGGGCCCGGACTCCGGCAGCGCGGCCGCCAGCCGGTCGGCCGACTCGGCGACGGTGAGCGAGGGGGACAGCGCGATGCCCGCCGCCGCGGCCCGTTCGGCCACATTGCGCCACCAGTAGCGCACGCGGCCCGCGGGTGTGGTCGCCCGCCGTCGTCGCAGGATGCCCCGCGCCCCCAGGGCCGCGGGCACCAGCAGCACGTAGGCGAGCGCACCCGCGCCGAGCACCTTGGGGGCCGCCTGCAGCGGCTCGGGCAGCCAGGAGTCGTCCCCGCCGGGCTCGTCGGCCTCTGCGCCGCCGCCGATCTCGGTGCCCAGGCCCTCGCCCGGCGCACGCTGCTCGTCGCCGGAGGCGCCGATCTCGCCGGTCTGACCCTGCCCGGGATCCGGGACCGCCGCGGCGGTGCCGTCGCCGACGGAGGACTCCTGGGCCTCGGGGATGCCGAGCCACTCCTCGCCCCCGGGCGGGCCGCGGGTGGGGGTGGGCTCGAAGGGCACCCAGCCGTACTCGCCGAGGTAGACCTCGGGCCAGGCGTGGGCGTGCACGCCCTTCACCGTGTACAGGGTGCGGTCGTAGGGGTCCTTCTGCCCGGGGGTGAAGCCGATGGCGACGCGGGCCGGCAGCCCCACCGAGCGGGCCAGCGCGGCGAACGCGCCGGCGAACTGCTCGCAGTAGCCCCGCTGCGTCTCCAGCAGGAACGTGAGCAGGGCGTCGTTGCTGTGGCCCGGGGCGACGGTCTTGTCGTAGGTGAAGGTCCGCAGCGTGTCCTGCAGGGCCAAGGCCTTGTCGTAGGGCGTGCCGGCGCCCCGGGTGACGTCGGCGGCCCAGGCCCTGGCCTCGTCCGGGAAGGTCTGCGGCAGGGCGGTGAAGGTGGCGGCGATGTCGTCGGGGACCCGCGGTGAGGCGTTGCGCAGCTCCTGCTTCGACCACCGCGGCAGCTCCGAGGTGACCTCGTACGTGTAGCCGTTCGAGGTCTCGACGTCGCGGTCGACCATCAGCGTGCTCGACGCCGGGTCCCAGGCGATCTCCTGGTCGTCGGCGTCGGGCCCCACGCTCTTGACGCTGGTCGGGTCGAACGCGGCCGGCAGCCACACCGAGCTGAGGGCGTTGATGGTGATCGTCTGCGTGACCGCCCGGGTCTCGGTGCCGGGCTCGAGGGACCGGCGCAGCCTGCCCTTGGCGGTCTCGGTGCCGTAGGACGAGCGCCAGATGTTGCCGTCGAACTCGTCGAGCGCCGTCAGGCGCCAGTACGCCGCCTCCTCGCTCTTCACGGTGAAGACCTGCGCCTCGGACTGCTCGACCAGGCGGGTGTTGAGGGACACCATCGGGCTCGGCACCACCCGGGTCGGATCGTCCTTGGTGAGGTCGCGCCACGCCACCACGGCCTCGGCCCCGGCCCCGGGCAGGCGCGGCCCCGCCGCGGTGCCCACCACCACCGCCACGCCCAGCAGCGCGGCGCCCGTGGCCAGCAGCGAGCTGCGGCCGTGGCTGCGGTGATCGCCGGCCCAGCGCGAGGTGCGCTCCTGGTTCGCGGTCCGGTGCACCAGCACCACCAGGAGTGCGGCGCCGGCGAACAGGGCGGCACCGGCCACCGGGCTGCCCGGCCCGCCCAGCGCAGCGGAGAACACGAACAGCGTCGTCGCCGGCAGCAGCGCCTCGAAGGTGGCCCACACCCGGAACGCCGCCCAGTCGGCCACGAACACGATCGCCCACACCGCCGCCGCGCTGACCGCCACGAACCCGTTGTGCACCGGCGCGGGGGCCCGCACGTCGCCGAAGGTGCGCCAGGCCTCTGACACGTCGTCGCCCACCGCCCGGAGCGTGTCGCCGGTCGGCAGCAGCCAGCGCGCCGTGTCGGGGAAGCGGGTCCAGGTGATGAACGCGACCGCCAGCCCGACGCAGGCCAGCGCGGCGGGCAGCACCCGCACGCCCGCCCGGCGCAGCAGCGCCGCCGCCGCGCTCGCCACCAGGGCCTGGGCCACCAGCGGGCCCCGATAGGAGCTGTCCCGGAACAGCCGGTGCATGCCGATGATGGCCGCGATGGTCAGGAGGGCCAGGCTCGCCTCGCCGGCCAGCAGCAGCCGGTCGTTGCGACGGCGGCTCACCGGGCGCTCCCCGCGGCGGCCCGGGCGCGGTCGGGCTTGGACATGGCCCGGTTCCACACCGTGGCGAACGGCGCCTCCCGGGAGATCCGCAGCACCGACGCGCTCGGTGGCACCGGGCCGTTCCGGGCACCCGCCCGCTCGACGCACACGACCGTGATCGTCCCGAACCGCTGCCGCAGCCGGGCGGTGGCCAGCAGGTCGTCGCCCGACGTCTGGGCCACGATCAACACGAGCGCCCCCTGCCCGTCGCGGTGCAGGACGTCGAGCATCGCCCGGAGGCTCGCGCTCCCGCTCGCCTCGACCACCGCCAGGTGCTCGAGCAGCGCCTGGACGTGGACGCCGCCGGCGCCGAAGCCGGAGTCCGCGCCGTCGGTCGTGGCCAGCCGCACCAGGTCGTGGCGGGCGCTGTTGGCGGTCACGATGCTGGCCGCCGCCGACACCGCCGCCTCCAGGGACTCGGCGTCGTGGGTGACGCGGCGCACGTCGAGCAGCACGGTGGTGCGGCCCTGCCAGGGCTGCTCCTGCTGGCGGACGAGCAGCTCGTCGTGGCGGGCCGTCGACGGCCAGTGGATGCGGCGCAGGTCGTCGCCCACCACGTAGGGCCGCAGTGCGTAGAAATCGTCGCCTATGCGTCCCAGGGCGTGCGGCTGGAGCACGCCGGCCATGGGATCGTTGCCGGTCGTGAAGGGCACGGGCCGGATGTCGTCGACCTCGGGGTACACGGTCACGTCGACCACGGGCGCGGCCACGGTGCTGGCCTGGGCGAGGCCGAAGGGATCGCACACGATGACGCGGAGGGGGCCGACGCGGACGATGCCCCGCCGGTCGGTGGGCAGCCGGTAGGAGGCGGTGGATGCCGCGCCCTGGTCGAGGGGGGGAACCAGCAGCTCGGCACCGGAGGTGCCCGACACGGGGTCACGCAGCCGCAGCACCGGCGTGGCGACCCGCCGTAGGTTGCGGATGCGGAGGTCGACCCGGCTCACCTGGCGGGCGTGGACCCGGGCCGGGTGCACGAACCGGTCGACCTGGAGGTCGAGCCGGGTCAGCCGCACGTAGACGACGGCGACGGCGACGAGGCCGATGGCGACGGCCCCGAACACGTACAGCTCGCCGATGCCGAGCAGGCGGGCCAGGGCCAGGACCCCGATGCCTCCCCAGAGACACAGCCATCCCTGCCTCGTCAGCATCGGCCGGCCGCCTCAGTGCCCTCCGGGGACGGGCACCGCCCGCAGCACCTCGCCGAGCGCGTCGGCGGGGCTGATCCCCTGGAGTTGGGCCTCGGGCGTGACGATCAGCCGGTGGGCCAGCACCGGTTCGGCCAGGCCCTTGACGTCGTCGGGGATCACGTAGCCGCGGCCCGCGGCGGCGGCCCGGGCCCGGGCGACGCGCTGGAGGGCGAGGGTCGCCCGGGGCGACACGCCGAGCGCCAGGTGGGGGCTGCGCCGCGTGGCCTGGGCCACGTCGACGAGGTAGCCCTTCAGGCTGGGCGCCACGTGCACCTGGCGGGTGGCGAGGGCCAACCGCTCGACGTCGTCGTGCGAGACCACGGCCCCCAGGTCGCGGAAGGGGTCGTGGTCGCCGTGGGCATCGAGGATCTCGAGCTCGGCGCTGGGGGACGGGTAGCCGACCGACACCCGCATGAGGAAGCGGTCGAGCTGCGACTCGGGCAGCGGGTAGGTGCCTTCGTGCTCGATGGGGTTCTGGGTCGCCATGACCATGAACGGCCTGGTCAGCGGGTACGTGATGCCGTCGACCGTGACCTGGTTCTCGGCCATCGCCTCGAGCAGCGCGGCCTGGGTCTTGGGCGACGCCCGGTTGATCTCGTCGGCGAGCACGATGTTGTTGAACACCGGCCCCGGGCGGAAGTCGAAGCTGTTGTCGCCCCGGTTCCACACGGTGAGGCCCACCACGTCGGAGGGCAGCAGGTCGGGGGTGAACTGCACCCGGCCGAAGCTGCACTTGATCGAGGTGGCGAGGGACTTCGCCAGGTTGGTCTTGCCGACGCCCGGCACGTCCTCGAGCAGCAGATGACCCTCCGACACCAGGCACAGCAGCATCAGCTCGATGACCTCGCGTTTGCCCTGGATGACACGCTCGACGTTCGTGACGATGCTGTCGTAGTAGTCGGAGAAGGTCGCCCCCCGTGGTGCCGCGGTCTCGATGCTGGCCACAGCCTCGGTCTCCCTCCGTCGAGTGGGTGAGCCACGCCAGGTTACGCCTTCCACCGGGTGATCTGACCCGCGCCGGGGTCGCGGCGTTCCTTCGCGTGCGGACGCGCTGCGTGGCGGGCCCCCCATCGTGGCGTGGCCGCTACTGTCCCGGTCTCGTGGAGACCGCGCTGGCCGTCGACATCGGCGGCACGAAGATGGCCGTCGCCCGGGCCGACGCCACGGGCCGCCTGACCGGCCGCCGGAGCGCGCCCACGCCGGCCGGCGGGCCGGCCGAGGACCTGTGGCAGACGCTGGCGGGCCTGGTGAAGGCCGTGGCCAGAGGCGACGAGGTGGTCGTGGGCGCGGGCTGTGGCGGCCCGATGGCGCCGGGCGGCACGGCGGTGTCGCCCCTGAACATCCCCGCGTGGCGGGACTTCCCGCTGCGTGAGCGGCTGGCGGGGCTGACCGGGCTGCCGGCGTTCGTCGACAACGACGCCAAGGCGCTGGCCCTGGGGGAGGGGTGGGTGGGCGCCGCCCGCGGCGAACGCGACTTCGTCGCCCTGGTGGTGTCGACGGGGGTGGGCGGCGGGATCGTGGTCGACGGCCGCCTGCTCGACGGCGCCGCCGGGAACGCCGGCCACATCGGGCACGTGATCGTCGAGCCGGCGGGCCGGACGTGCGCCTGCGGGGCGCAGGGCTGCCTGGAGGCCGAGGCGTCGGGCCTCTCGATACGGGCGGCGTTCGGGGTCGAGCCGGCCGAGGCCGGCGAGGCCGTGCGCCGGCGGACGGGCACCCTGGTGGGGCGGGCGGTGGCCTCGGTGGCGAACCTGCTCGACCTGCGCCTGGCGACCGTCGCGGGCTCGGTGGCGCTGGGCTTCGGCGAGGTGTTCTTCGCCGCCGCGCAGGCGGAGGTGGACGCCCGCTCGCGCATCGACTTCGCCCGCGGCGTCCGCGTCGTCCCGGCCGGGCTGGGCGACGCGGGGCCGCTCGTGGGCGCGGCGGCGGTCGGCTGGCGCGGCCTCGGGCGCGACGTCGGCGTGCGCTAGCCGGGCGCCGGTTCGGGTGGCGGGCGGGCGCGGGGTGGCGGGCGCGGGGTGGCGGGTGCCGGTTCGGGTGGCGGGTGCTGGTTCGGGTGGCTGGTGCGGGGTCGGCGGGCCGGGCGCCGGTAGCCTCCCGGCGATGAGCGGCGGCGCCCCAGCGACGGATCGGCGGTGGCTCGTGGCCGCGGTCGGGGCCGTGGCCCGGCATCCGTCGCTGTGGCCGACGGGGATCCGGCAGGTGTGCGTCCTGGCCGCGCCCGGCTGGTGGCGGCGGCGCCCCTTCCTGCCGCTGCCGGCGTCCGACTACCTGCGGTTCCGCCTCCAGACCGCCTACGGCGGCGACGGCCGGACGGCGCCCGCGCCGGACGATCTGGTGACCTACCTCCGGTGGTGCCGCCGGGCCCGGTGGTGAACGCCCGCCCGCGGGCGGGCCGCCACCGGCGGTGAAACTGCCGACCGAAGGGGTGCGAGCGCTTGTAGCGTTGCGGCGATGAGCCGGGCGCTCGTGCTGAATGCCACGTTCGAGCCCCTGTGCGTCGTGAGCGACCGCAGGGCGGTCGTCCTCGTGCTCGGTCAGACGGCGGAGATGCTCCACGCCAGCGACTCGCTCATGCACTCCGCCCGCCTGGTCATCGCCGTGCCGTCGGTGGTGCGGCTGCGCCGCTACGTGCGGGTGCCCTACCGGTGGAACACGCCGCTCAACCGCCGGTCGGTGTTCGCCCGCGACGGCAACCGCTGCCAGTACTGCAACGGCCCCGCCGAGAGCATCGACCACGTGGTGCCCCGCAGCCGGGGCGGCGGCCACACCTGGGACAACGTCGTGGCGGCGTGCCGCCCCTGCAACGTCCGCAAGCGCGACCGCCTGCTGCACGAGACCTCGATGCGGCTGCACCGGCCGCCGGCACCGCCCCGGGGCACCAGCTGGCTGACGTTCAGCCTCGGTCCGGTGCCCGACACGTGGACCCCGTACCTGCAGATCGCGGCCTGACCCGCCCGCGGGCCGCCACCGGCGGCGCCTGGTCGGTGCGGCGCCTGCGGGCCCCGGCCGCCGACCTCCACGCCGAGCCCCTCCCGGCCGCGCCCGCCCGGGCCGCGTGGGTGCTCGAGGCGGTCGGCCCCGCGCTCGTGGTCGGCTCGACCCAGGGCGTCGACCTCGTCGACGCCGGTGCGGCGGTGCGCCGGGGTGCCGGGGTCGTGCACCGCCACTCGGGCGGGGGCGCGGTGTGGGTCGACCCGGCCACGACGGCCTGGGTCGACGTGATCGTGCCGGCCGGCGACCCGCTGTGGGACGACGACGTCGGGCGGGCCGCGCACTGGCTGGGCCGCACCTGGCAGGCGGCCCTCGCCGACCTCGGGGTGGCGCCGACCGCGGTCCACGAGGGCGCGCTGGCGTGCGGGCCGCTGGGCCGGCTCGTGTGCTTCGCCACCGTGGGGGCCGGCGAGGTCACCACCCCCGCGGGGCGCAAGCTGGTCGGCATCAGCCAGCGCCGCACCCGGGCGGCGGCCCGGTTCCAGTGCGCGGCGTACGCGGCGTGGGACCCCGACCCGGTGGTCGACCTGCTCGGTCTCGACGCGGCCGGCCGCCGCGCGGTCGAGGACGCCGCGGCGGGGACCGGCCGGACGCCCGCCGCCATGGTCGACGCGTTCCTCGCGCGCCTGCCGGGCTGACGCCCCGGGTCCCCGAACCTCCCTCCAGCCTCCCTCCGCCCGAGCGGCGTCCGGCGCACCGTCCGGCGCGCTGTCCGGCGCGCCGCCGGGTGATCCGCCGGGCGATCCGATCGGGGGCGCGACCAGGGGCGACGGGGAGGGGTGCCTTGTCGTGGGGGAGGGGGTGGGGTAATTTCCCACGAAGTGGAGAGCAGTGGGACACCCGAGGGCACCCCGGTGGGTGCCGAGGCGGCGGGCGCCGGTGCGCTCGCCGCACCGGCGCGCCCGGCCGGTCCCCGGTTCTTCACCGGGTCGTACGAGCACTCCGTCGACGACAAGAGCCGGCTCGTGCTGCCGGCCCCGTTCCGGGCCCGGCTCGCGCCCGGGGCCTACCTCGGGCCGCTCGACGGCTTCCTCGGCCTGTGGCCGGAGGACCAGATCGAGTCGGTGTTCGCCACGTGGGAGGACGGCGTCGGCCTCGGCATCGTGTCCGAGGAGGCGTTCGACGCCTTCGTCGCCGCCACGTTCCCCGTGCAGCCCGACGGCCAGGGCCGCATCGTCGTGCACAAGCGGCTGCGGACGTTCGCCGAGCTGGCCGGGCCGGTCATGGTCGTCGGCGCCCGCCGGCGCCTGGCCGTCTGGGCGCGCGACCGGTGGGACCGCCGGATGGACACGATCCCCGACGGCCCCGACGCCGCCCTCCGGCAGGGGGCGAGGGACCTGAAGCTGTGACGGTCGCGACCCCCCGCCCCGACCACGTCTCAGACGCTGC
>DASSGC010000306.1:0-9856 GCA_035693765.1 Acidimicrobiales bacterium | reverse complement strand
CCGATGCAGTCGTCGAGCCGGTCGCGCAGCCGCTCCAGCAGGGCGATCTGCTCGTCCAGCCGGGGTCGCCAGGCCTGCGACAGGCGTGTCCAGTCGTCGTGGGTGGGCGTCCGCTCGTCGGGCAGCGACGACAGGGCCTCGCGGATCTCGTCCAGGGTCAGCCCCACCCGCTGGGCGATGCGGACGAACGACACCCGGCGCAACACGTCACGGTGGAACTGGCGGTGGCCGCCTGCCGAGCGTGTCGAGGTGATGAGGCCCTCGGCCTCGTAGAAGCGCAGCGCGGACGGCCGGACGCCCGTCCGCTCGCTGACCGCCCCGATGCTCAACAGCTCCACGGCGCCACGCTAGCCACCACCCTGCGGCTGCCCACCGGGGGCACGGCGGCGGGACGCGGTCTGTTACACCTCGTAAGTCCTGGGTAAGGTCCGGGAATGCCCGGAACGAACAGTGCAGCGCCCGACACGGGCGATGCGGCCCCCACCCGGCGGGAGGCCCGGCGGGCGGAGCTGCTCGATGCCGCCATCCGGGTCATCCGCCGGGGCGGTGGCCGCGTCGCGATGGAGGACATCGCGGCCGAGGCCGGCATCAGCCGCCCCATCCTCTACCGGCACTTCGGCGACGCCACCGGGCTCTATGCGGCGGTCGCCGACCGGTTCAACCAGGAGCTGCTGGCCAAGCTCCGGGCCTCGATGCGAGGTTCCCAGCCCGGCGAGGAGCTGCTGCGCCGCCAGATCCGGGTGTACATCGCGTTCATCGCCGAGGAGCCCGACCTGTACCGGTTCCTCACCCGCCAGATCCCGCCCGGGCGTCCCCGGGCCGCCACCCACGGCAGCGGCTTCTCCCGCATGATCGCCGACGGCACCGCCGAGCACCTCGAGTCCGCCGGCTGGAACCACGTCCGGGCCGTGGTGGCGGCGGACCTGTTCGTCGGCGGGATGTCCGCGGTCGTCAGCCGCTGGGTCGAGGAGCCCACCGGCTCGTACGAGGAGCTGGCCGACCGCACGGCGGCCATCCTGTGGAACGGCTTCCAGCGGGCCGGGCTGCCGGTCCGCTAGCGCGGCCCCGAACCCGGCCCCGGACTCGATCCCCGGCCCCGGCCCCGGCCCCGGCCCCGGCCCGTACGGCCCGTCAGGCGCCGACCGGGGCGGGCAGCCGCATCATGTCGGCGAAGTTCCCCGAATAGAAGCGCTCGCGGGCGGCGTCGGACACCCCGTCCATGGTGGCCTCGAACCGGCCGAGCGGGTCGCGGGTGCCCTCCGGGTGGGGATAGTCGGACGAGAACAGGAACAGGTCCTCGCCGGCCGCCTCGATGAGCTCGCCCACCGGCTCGCCGGGGAACGGCGTGAACCAGAGCTGCCGGTGGACGTACTCGCTCGGGCGCAGCTCCATGCTCGTGAGCTGCGGCTCCGACCTCCGGAAGTTGCGGGTGGCCATGTCGAGCTTGTCGAGCAGCGCGGGCACCCAGATCGCACCCAGCTCGATGGCGGCGCCGTGGAGCCGGGGAAAGCGGTCGAACACGCCGTCCATGGCCATGCAGGCGAGGAACAGCTCGGGGCCGTGGCTGAGCGCGATGTAGTCCTTCGAGCGGATGTTCTCGCCGCCGCCGATGAAGTCGGTCACCGGCGGCAGGCCGTTCTCGTGCAGCGCCTTCGGCACGTTGAGCCGCCCGCCGCCGACGTGGAGCACGAAGGGCACGCCGGCCTCGGCCAGGGCGCCCCACACGCCGTCGTAGTCGGGATGCGTGTGCGACACCCGGCGGGGCGCGTCGTGGGTCACGTGGACCGCGGCGGCGCCGTCCTCCAGGCAGGCGACGACCTCGGCCGCGGCGCGCTCGGCGTCGGCCAGGGGGACGAACGCGACGGGCAGGAGCCGCTCGTCGCGGGCGCAGAAGTCGACGATCCCGCGGTTGAGCGCCCGGTTGCCGGCCGCCCGCACCTCGGGGTCGTCGCTGCCCAGGAACTGGGACGAGGCGAAGGTGGGGAAGACCAGCTGGCGCTCGAAGCCCAGCAGGTCCAGGGCCCGGCTGCGCTCGCCGGGGTCGAAGGCGCCGAGCGCGCCCCAGCCCTTGGCGTCGAGCAGGTGGTCCTCCAGCGCGGCGCGGGCGGACTCGTCCCGCGACCGGGTGGCGGCGTTCTCCACGGCCTGGGCGGCGAAGCGGCCCGCGGCGCCGAGCTTGAGGTCGCCGACCCGCTCGCGCAGCGCGTCGTCGACGTACCCGCCCAGCCAGTCGGGCAGCTCCATGATGTGGCTGTCCGCGTCGTAGTACGTGCGCCCCTCGGCATACGGCATGGCGGGTCCCCCTCCGAGCTGCACCTGGTGCTACGGAGTGTAACAGGCCGCACGGTCG
Source organism: Acidimicrobiales bacterium (assembly GCA_035693765.1). Classification (GTDB taxonomy): domain Bacteria; phylum Actinomycetota; class Acidimicrobiia; order Acidimicrobiales; family VFJN01; genus ZC4RG19. The sequence continues at coordinate 7,506 of DASSGC010000306.1, read as the reverse complement.
CGTCGCAGGGGGCCGCACCCCGCGGCGGGTCACGCCTGCCAGGGCCTGCGCAGGGGCCACCAGGCCGGAACGGCCCGCCGGTAGGCGTCGTACTCCGCCCCGTAGCGGCGGGCCAGGCCGGGCTCCTCGTAGCCGTGGACGAAGGCGGCCATGGCCGCTGCGGCCGCCACCGCGTAGGCCAGCAGCACCGGCCGGCCGAGCAGGAGGGCCTGGCCGACGATGGTGCCGACCACCGCCAGGTACATCGGGTTGCGGACGTGCCGGTAGAGACCGCCCACGACCAGGCGCTCGGTGGGGGCGACCGGTGCGGGGGTGCCGCGGCCCTCGGTCACGAACCGGGCGAAGGCCTGCACCAGGACCACCGCCCCGGCACCCACCAGCACGGCGCCGGCGACCCGGACCGGGGGCCACCAGCGGGCGCCGCCCGCGTGCCAGCCGGTGAGCCACCAGGGGATCGCCCCGGCGACGACGCCCGGCGCGACCGCCAGGAACAGCGAGCTTCCGCCGGCGGCGGTCACCCTGCGCACGGTCCCATCCTGCCGGTGCGACCGGCCGGTGCGGTGGGCCGGGCGGCCGGTGCCGAACCGGGTCGGTGCGATCGCGCCGGACGCGACGCAGCCGACCCGGTTCGGCGGGAGGGGCCGACGGCCGGGGCAGCGACGGGCCACATGCCCATGCCTGCCGCCGGCCCGGTCAGGCCAGCTCGGGCAGCGGGCCGAAGAAGCCGGCCAGGCTGGCCAGCCGGCCGTCGTCGGCCACGATCGCCACGTCGAGGCCGGCCACCGTGACGGCGCCGGCCGGGTCGGCCAGCTGCCAGCCGAACCGGATCACGCGGTGGTGGGCATCGACGCCGCTCGTGCGGGTGAAGCGCTGGCCCGGGAACTGCGCGTGGACGCCGGCCACCATGTCGACGAGAGCGTCGTGACCCTTCGCCTCGAGCAGCGGGTCGTGGTAGTAGCCGTCCTCGGTCCACGCCTGGGCGGCCAGCGCCGCCCGCCGCGTGGGGTCCTCCTCGTTGAGCATGGCGAAGTACGCGTCGACGGTCGCCGTCACGTCCTCGATCGCCGGTCCGGTGGTGGTGGTGTCGGTCATGTCGCCGTCTCCGTGTCGGGTGGTGGACGACGCCAGGGTGCGCGCCACCGGGACGGCCCGACCATTACGTGACGGGTAGGCGCTGCCGTGACCGGCCGGGTTTAGGGTCGATGCGATGGCGATGACGATCTCGGCCCAGCCCGGCCATGCCGGCGTCGGCCCCCGCCTGCGCGACTGGCGCCTCCGGCGGCGGCTGAGCCAGCTCGACCTGGCGAACCAGGCGACGGTGTCCGCCCGCCACCTCAGCTTCGTCGAGACCGGGCGGTCGAAGCCCAGCCGCGAGCTGGTCCTCCACCTCGCCGAGCACCTCGACGTGCCGCTGCGCGAGCGCAACGGCCTCCTGCTGGCCGCCGGGTACGCCCCGACCTATCCCCAGACCCCGCTGGAGGCGACCGAGATGGCACCGGTGCGCGACGCGCTGGACAAGATCCTGGCGGGGCACCGGCCGTTCCCGGCCATCGTGGTCGACCGGCACTGGGACCTGGTGACGGCCAACGAGCCGGCGATCGGGATCATGAGCGACGGCGTGGCAAAGGACCTGATGGCCCCCCCGCTCAACACCCTGCGCGTCAGCCTCCACCCGCAGGGGTTGGCGCCGCGGATCGTGAACCTCGCCCAGTACGCCGCCCACCTCGTCGACCGCCTGCGCCGGGAGGCGGAGGCCTACGGGGATCCCCGGCTGGCGGCGCTGCACGACGAGCTGACCGGCTACCCCGGGGTGGCGGGCTCGGACTCGCCGGACGACACGGCGGGAGAGCTGTTCGTCCCGCTGGTGTTGCGGACCGACCAGGGCATCCTGACGTTCTTCAGCACGCTGGCCACGTTCGGGACCGCCCGCGACATCACGGTCGAGGAGCTCGCCGTCGAGTCGTTCTTCCCGGCGGACGAGGCCACGGCCGCCGTGCTCCGGGCGCGCTGGGCCTGACCCCCGGCCTGGGTCAGAGGAGCGAGAGCTGGTGGCCCTCGTCCCGCGCCGGTGGGCTCACGCGCACCGGGACGGGGTCCGGGGCGCCGGGCGCTCCCGACCCGCCTCCTGCCGCGGTGCCGACCACGTGCAGGGGATCGGTGCGTGCCGCCGCGGTGCCGCCGGCCTGCCGGACCAGGTCGCGGACCGTGGCGGCCAGCGCGTCCTGCTCGGCCCGCGGGGCGTACGCCCGATCGCGGTAGCGGCGCCGGTAGTCGGCCACGAGGTGCGGGTGGGTCGCGGCGAGCCGGTCGAGGAACACGCCCTTGACCCCGGGCCGCAGGTGCAGGAGCACGGTGGAGATCGACCGGGCCCCGGCGTCGACGGCGCCGGCGACGACCGCCGCGAGCTGGTCCGGCCCGTCGGACAGCCCGGGCAGCACCGGCGCCACGAGCACACCGCACGGCACCCCGGCCTCGTTGAGCGCGGCGACCGCCCGCAGGCGGCGGCGTGGGTGGGGCGTGCCCGGCTCGGTGGCCCGCCACACGTCCTCGTCGAGCGTGCCGATCGAGAGGTTGACGCGCACGCTGGTGCGGCGGGCCGCCGCCGCGAGCAGCGCCAGGTCGCGCAGCACCAGCGTGGACTTGGTGAGGATCGAGAACGGGTTGGCGAACTCGGCGAGCACCTCGATCAGGCCTCGGGTGAGCCGGTACTTCCCGTCGGCCCGCTGGTAGGGGTCGGTGTTGGTGCCCATGGCCACCAGGTCGCCGGCCCAGTGCCGCGGGTCGAGCTCGCGGCGGAGCCGCGACACGGCGTTGACCTTGACCACGATGCGGCGCTCGAAGTCGCGGTCGGCGTCGAGATCGAGGTAGGTGTGGGTGGGCCGGGCGAAGCAGTAGGTGCAGGCGTGGCTGCAGCCGCGGTAGGCGTTGACCGTGTGGCGGAAGCCGAACGGTGCGCCCTTCACCTCGTTGACGATCCGGTGGGCGCGCACGTGGAGGAACTCGATGCCCCGGAACTCGCCGCGGCCGAGGCGTCGTTCGAAGACGGGTTCGTCGAAGAGCGAGCCCTGGGGGTGTGCCTCGTCGGCCTGGTCCCACCGCAGCTCGGTCATGGGCCGACTCTAGCGAACGCGTGTACCTCTAGGGAACAGGCGTTCGTGACCGGGGCGGGGCCGGGACCCCGGGACGTCAGCTGCCGGCCGGGGCCGCGAGGAGCGCCTGCAGGGTGTCGCGGGTCGTGGCGATGGGCTCGGTGGACTGCTCGCCCTTGGCCATGACGATGGTGCCCTCGAGGCAGGCGATGACGAGGGTGGCGAGCGCGTGGGCCTGCTCGGGTGCGCGCCCCTCCGCCTCGAGCGCGGCGGCGATCATGTCGGTCCAGGCGACGAGGGCCTCGCGGGTGGCCTGGCCCAGCGCCGCGTGGGTGGCGGCGCCGTCGAGCGCCACGCTGGCCACCGCGCAGCCCTCGTCGTAGCCGGTGCGGTCCATGTGCACCACGTAGGCGTCGAGGATGGCGTGGACGGCGCCGGCGACGGTGTCGTGGTCCTCCAGGTACCGCGCCATGCGGGCGGTGGCCCGGTCGGCGAACCGGTTGACGGCCGCCGCCGCCAGCTCCTCCTTGCCCCCCGGGAAGTGGAAGTACATCGAGCCCTTGGGTGCGTCGGCCTCGGCCATGACCTGGTTGAGGCCCGTGGCCGTGTACCCCTGCGTCCGCAGGAGGCGGCTGGTCGCCCGGACGAGTCGGTCGCGTGTGTCGGATGCCACGGCCCCAGCATAGCAATATGACGACCGGTCTATTGACTATGACGACCGGTCTAGTTACGTTCGTCCCCATGTACACCGTCATCGCCGCCCTCACCGTGCGGCCCTCCGGCCCGGGCGACCGCCCCGCGCTGGACGCCCTCGTCGGGCGCTGCAGCCCGGCCACCCTCTACCGGCGGTTCCACGGCGCAGGGGAGCGACCCGCCCGGTGGATCCTGGCGCAGCTGGCCGCGCCGGCCACCGGCCGCCGGACCTTCGTCGCCGTCTCCCCGGGCGGCGACGTGCACGGCACCGCCACCCTGGCCGCCGCCGGGCCCGGGGTGGCCGACGTCGCCTTCCTCGTGGAGGACGCCTGGCAGCGGCGGGGTGTCGGCCGCTCGCTCTTCGCCGCCATGGCCGCCGAGGCCCACCGGCAGGGCCTGGCCGCCGTCACCGCCACCGTCCACGCCGACAACGAGCGTGCCCTGCGCTTCCTGCGGGCGGTCGCCCCCGGGGGCCGCTTCCGCTTCGCCGGCGGCGCCGAGGTCGAGGCCGCGATCCCCCTCGCGGCCGGCGGCCATGCCAGCGGCACCACCGCCGATACCACCGCCACCGACACCACCCGCAGCATGACCCGAGAGGAGGCGGCGTGATCGTCCGCTCCCGTCCCGACACCTCCACCCTCGCCGGCGTGGCACCGTTCGACCGCTACGGCCCCCGGGCGCTCGCGCCCCTGACCGCCCATGCGGTCCGTCTGGCGGTCCCGGCCGGCACGCCCCTGGCGCAGGAGGGCCACCGCGCCCGCGAGGTCGCCGTCGTGCTCGCCGGCGACGCCCTCGTCGTCGAGTGCGGCGCCGAGGTCGCCCGGCTCGGCGCCGGCGCCTGGGTCGGCGCTCAGGAGTCGCTGGCCGGCTCTGCCCACGGGGCCACCATCGTGGCCGGCGACGACCTGACCGTGCTCGTGCTGCCCGACCCGGCCTTCCGGTGGGCCGCCCGGTCGCTTCCCGGGTTCCTCGACGCGCTACCGCCCGCCGACGCCGGGCGGGTGGCCACCGCCTGCGGTGGCCGGCATCAGGCCGTCACAGCCACCCACGCCGCCTGAACAGCACGTACAGGCCCGTGGAGGCAGCCACCATCACCAGCACCGACACCACGACGCCGGAAGCTCTGCCCGACGTGGGGTAGGGGACGTTCATGCCGTAGTACCCGGTGATCAGCGTCGGCACCGCGATGATGGCCGCCCAGCTCGACACCTTCTTCATCACCTGGTTCTGGCGGAAGTCGCGCAGGCTCAGGTTGGCCTCCACCAGCGAGGTCACCAGGTCACGCAGCGACTCGGTCGCCTCGTGCACCACGATCACGTGGTCGTAGAGATCCTGGAAGTACGGCACCACCTCGGGGGCGATCGCCTCGTGCGGGGTGTGGGCCAGGGTGCTGGCCGCCTCCCGCAGGGGCGCCACCACCCGGGTGAACCGCACCAGCACCCGCCGCATCTCGAACCACTGCCGCTGGTGCTCCGGCCCCAGCGGCGTGTCGGCGAAGATGCCGTCGCTGACGTCGTCGTAGTAGTCGCCGAAGCTGTCGACGGTGGCGAGGTAGTCGTCGACGATCCTGTCCAGCAGCGTGTGGAGCAGGTAGCCGGGGCCCAGCGCCACCAGCTCGGGCGCGGCGTCCCAGCGCCGGGTCAGCGGGCCTGTGGCGAAGCCGTCGCTCGACCGCACGGTGACCAGCCAGCGCGGGCCGACGAACGCGTCGACCTCCGTGCTGTCGAGCCGCCGGCGGGCGGCGTCGAGGGCGACCGACTGGGCGGTGACGAACAGGTGGGTCGGGTAGCGGTCGACCTTCGGGCGCTGGTGCGGCTCGAGCGCGTCCTCGATCGCGAGCTCGTGCAGGCCCAGCTGGGCGGCCACGGCCTCGAGGTCGTCGGCCGTGGGCCGGCAGTAGTCGATCCACACCACCGCGTCGGGGTCGTCGAGCCGGTCGCTGACCTCGCTGACCGGGAACCCCTCGGCCTCGAGCACGCCCTTGCGGTAGGCCCGGGTGTGGGCGGCGGACATGCCGCCAGTCAACCACGGCGACCTGGCGACGCGGGCCCGAGCGCCGCCAGGGGCGCAGCACGCCGGGTGCGGGTCGCCGTGCTGTGTTAGAACTTGAGCGGATAGGTCACGCTGGCGCGTGTCACCGTGCTGCCTTGCCGGTCGGCCGAGCTGTGGAGCTGGTGCTTCCGTGCCAAATCCCCACGCGTAGGCCGTGGCGAGCGCCCTGTCCGCTCGGCCTCTTAGCCGGCCGTCACCGGTACCGCCAGGGCCGGCGCCCCGGCCGCGGTGTGATCGGCCCACGCCGCCGCCAGGCGGTCGACCGCCCGCCGCAGGCGCTCCGGCGCGAGGGCGACGGTCAGGCGCAGGTGGTCGAGGTGCGCCTCGTCGGGGCTGGCGGCGCTGCCGGGCAGCACCCGCACCCCGTGGCGCAGGGCCACGGGCGCGAAGGCGTCGGCCGTGCCCGACGGCAGCCGTACCCACAGCGACAGCCCGCCGTCCGGCGGCCGTGCGTGCCAGCCCGGCAGCGCCGCCGCCAGCAGGCGGCACAGCAGCCGGGCGTTGCCCGCCAGGTGGCGGCGCCGGGCCGCGGCGATCTCGTCCACCCGGTCGAACACGGTCAGCGCCATGGCCTGCGAGACGGCGCAGTTGCCGACGTCGAGCGCCGCCTTGAGCCGGGCGACCCGGGCCATGGCCGGGGCCGGTCCGCGCAGCCAGCCGACCCGCAGCCCGCCCCACGCCAGCTTGGAGATCGAGCCGACGGTGAGCACCCGCTCGCCGCTGCCGTGGGCCGCGATCGGCAGCGGCGGCCGGTCGCCGTCGTAGGCGCACCAGGCCAGGCACTCGTCCTCGGCCAGCCAGGTGTCGCTGCCGTCGACCACGGCGGCGACCTGCCGGCGGCGCTGGTCGGGCAGCACCGTCCCCCGGGGGTTGTGGCCGGTCGGCACCACGTAGACGAGCCGGGGCCGGGCCGTCGCCACCGCCCGAGCCAGGTCGTCGGGCACGACGCCGCCGGCGTCGCCCGCGACGGTGACGAACCGCGCCCCCGCCCGGGAGTAGACGTCGATGGCCCCGGGGTAGGTGGGCGACTCGACCGCGACCGCGTCGCCCGGCTGCACCAGCAGCCGGGCCGTGAGGGCGATGGCCTGCTGGGCGCCGACGGTGACGACGACCTGGTCGGCGCCGGTCGGCACGCCGAGGTCGGTGTAGAAGCCGGCGATCCGCGCCCGCAGCGCCGGCAGGCCGCCGGGGTGGTAGCCGTGGCCGTGGGCCACGCGGGCCAGCTCCCCGGCGTCGAGGTGTAGGGCCTCGGGCGGCAGGTCGTCGGGCGTCGGCAGGACCGACAGCGCCAGGTCGATCACGTCGTCACCGCCGACGACCGTGTCGCGGGTGAGCTGGCGGGCCCGCAGGCCGGCGTCCAGCTCCCGCATGCGCAGCTCGGGGGCGGCGCCGTCGCCGACCCAGGTGCCGCTGCCCCGGCGGCGATCGACCAGGCCGGTGTCGGCCAGCAGGTCGTAGCCCGCCACGACCGTGCCCCGCGAGACCCCGAGGGCGCGCGCCGCGGCCCGCTCGGCCGGCAGGCGCGCCGTCCGGGGGATGTCGCCGCGGTCGACCGCGGCGATGACCGCCGCCGCGAGCCGCCGGTAGAGCGGACCGGCCGGCGGGTCGTCGGTCCACCCCGCGAGCACGCGGGCGAACGTGGCGGGCGACAGGGCGAGCGGCCGGCGCGGCG
>DASSGC010000305.1:0-3266 GCA_035693765.1 Acidimicrobiales bacterium | reverse complement strand
TCCAGGCCCGCAGCGCAGCCAGCGGCTGCCTCAGCGCAACGACCGGACTACCTGCATCGTGCTCAAGCAGGGGCCGGGAGACCGGCTCCTTCGAGGTCGCTTGAGACACCAAATTCTGGGATTCGTCCCCAGCGAGCGGTGTCGGAGGGGGGCCTCGAACCCTGCTCGCCGGGATTCGTCCCTGCCCACGAGACCGTGTCCAAGGGCGAGCTCCAGGATGACGGCGTGGCGACCATGATGGCCGAGAGCGACGAACGGGTGGTGCATCCCCTGCCGTTCACCGTCCGAGCGCGGTTGCCGGCCAGCGGGGCCGAGTGCCGACCACCCCGCCACCGTGCGAAGCGCGTCAGACCCTTCCTCGGCAGCGACCCCGCCCTTCCGCTGCAACGGCAGACCTGCCACTCCTCGCGCCTGGTGACCGGTTGTTCGTGGGTTGTGGCCGAACGGCTGCGGCTCTCCGGTCCGAACGGTTGAAGCGCGGGTCGGCGCGAGCGGCACCATTGACCAGGATGCTCGAGATCGACGGCTCCCAGTACGCGGGCAGCGGCACCATCGTCCGCCAGGCCGTCGTCTACGCGGCGCTCACCGGTCAACCCATCCGGGTCCGCAATGCCCGTGCCCGGCGACGGCACCCCGGGTTGCGTCCCCAGCACCTGCGCGCCATCGAAGCGATCCGCGATCTCGTCGGTGGCTCGCTCGAGGGTACGGCGGTCGGATCACGCTCGTTCGAGTTCCGGCCCGGTGACGCCGCGCCGTCGGGCCACTACATGTGGGACATCGGCACGTCGGGCTCGGCGACCATGCTCGCTCTGGCCGTGCTGCCGTTGAGCGCGCTGCGGGGGCGCGGCGTGGAGATCGAGATTCGAGGCGGGCTGTTCCAGGACTTCGCCCCGTCCGTCTTCCACCTCCAGCACGTCGTGCTGCACCTCCTGAGGCGCATGGGCCTGTGGGCCGAGCTCGAGATGGTCCGGCCGGGGTACGTGCCGGCGGGTGGAGGTGTGTTGCGATTGGCCGTGCCAGCGACAGAATCGCCGCTCCGACCCCTGGTGCTCGAGGATGCCGGCACGGTCCGATCAGCCTGGGGGATCGCGCTGTCGTCCCACCTGCACGACCGGCGGGTGTCGGCCCGCATGGCCTCGGCGGCACGGTCGGTTCTGGCAGCTGGCGGCATCGACGCGGACATCAACGAGCGCGACGACACGACGGCCGCCCAGCCGGGGGCGGCGTTGGCGCTGTTCGCCGACCTCGATGGCGGTGGCAGGCTCGGTGCCGACCGGGCCGGTGCACCGCGCCGGCGGGCCGAGAGCATCGGGGGTCGCGTCGCACGCCAGCTCCTCGAGGACATCTCCGCGGGCGCAACCATCGACCGGTTCGCCGCCGACCAGATCCTGCCGTTCGCTGCGCTCGCCGACGGCACGAGCCGCTACCGGGTACCGTTCGTGAGCGAGCACGTCGAGACTGGTGGATGGCTCTCCGCTCTGTTCCTGGGTGCCGACGTCTCCGTCGATGACCGTACGGTCTCGGTACGGGGGACAGGCGGCCGTTGAGCCCGGCCCGCGGGGCCGATGCTCGCCGTGGGCGGGGAGGCGCAAGCCTTGTCGGCTGTGGCGGGGCAACCGTCAGGACGAACGCCCCTTCGCCCCGGCGCGCGCCGAGAACGTCAAGGAGCCGATGTTCGGGCGGGTCCCATCGCGGGATGCACGTCGGCGACGCGCGGTGTAGCTACTCGACCCGGTTGGCATGACCCCCGCGAAGGTGTGCCGCCACCGCAGCTCTCCGGCGGGAGCGCCTGCGCGTTGCCATCGCTCGCGCTCTCGCCAACCGACCTCCATCGTGCTGGCCGACGAACGGACCGGCAGGCTCGACTCGCACACCAGTGTGCAGGTCATGGACCTACCCCTACGTCGGGTCCCCCGGTAGGTGCCAGAGCGCCGGCTCAGAACCGGCTTTCGAGTGTCGCAGACTCCACTGCGACAACCTGCGCCAACGCGTCGGTCTGGTGCGCGAAGAGCTGCATCAGGTCATCGAGGGAGACGACGCCCTTGAGCGCGCCGTCCATGCCGATCACCGGGAGGCGGCGGCACGCCGAGGTCGCCATCGCCTTCGCGGCGTCGAAGACACTCGCATCCTCGCGGAGTGTCACCACGTCCTTGGTCATGATCTCGGCGACGGGAGTGTCCGGCTCCAGCCGCTTCCCCATGCCCTGCACCGCGATGTCGCGGTCGGTGAGAACACCGGCGATGGTGCCCTCCTGATCGACGATGATGACGCTGCCGACGTTGTGGACCGCCATCTGGTGTGCAGCTTCCGCCAGGCTGTTGTCCGGCGTGCACGTGACGGCCGGAGAGTGGATGAACCCACGTAACTCCATAGCGGACTCCTTTCACGCCGATCAAGCCAAACACCCGCAGCAAACCACCCGCCTCGCCTGATGTGCCAGAGCAGAAGGTCACATCAGGTTGAGGACCGAGGCGAAGGTCACCTCGGCCGGAGCTCGGCCGTCAGAAGGGCTTGTCGAGACGGGCATGATGACTGCTCCGGCCTGATCCCGAGGCACGGCTGCGGCCGGCGTCGCGCGGATGGCTCACCCGCTGCTCGCAGCTGCCGAGTCCAACGTGTTCAGATCGTGGAACGTGGCTGACAACTCGTTGGACACCCTGGAAGACGGGGTCTAGACGCGGTCTAACCCTCGGTCTAGACGAGATCACTGCGCAGGCCATGGCCTTGGCCAGGTGACGACGAACGGGCCGTCCCCTCGACGGACACCGCCACGAGCGCCGCCTCGGCATCGGTCCGAGGCCCTTCGATGTCATCGTGCTGCGCAGCTGGTCGGCCAACCACCCTCCCGCGGGCGACGCTTACGCGCTCGGCGCCGGTGGCACGAGGATCACGGCGGCTCCTGTGTGGTGGACGAGTTGGAGCGGGACCCGGCCCAGGCGCAGTCCGGTGAACCCGCCCACACCACGCGTGCCCACGACGGCGACCGCGCCGGGGTGGGCCGCGAGTGCGCGGCCGAGAGCCGCCACGGGGTGGATGTCACGCTCGACGTCGACGTCGAGGCGCGCGCCGGCCTGCTCGACGGGTGCTGCCCACGTGCGGACGTCGGCGTTCGCTCGGCGGCGCCAGTTATGAGGGTCGCTGTCGGGTAGCCACTCCGCGAACGGTTCGACGGCATAGACGGCGGTGACGCCGACCCCGAGCCGGGTCGACAACTCCGAACAGAGCTGAGCGGCGGCCAGGCTGCCGGGCGAACCATCAACGCCGAG
>DASSGC010000304.1:0-2197 GCA_035693765.1 Acidimicrobiales bacterium | reverse complement strand
GATGTCAGGCATACAGATGTCCGACTCCGGTTGATGCTTGACAGGGCGGGTTCACACAGGGACCGGCTTCACCTGATGCTTGACGGTCGACCGGCGCGCAGAGCGGCGCCTACGCGCCGATGCGCTCGGATCCGGCGGTCGGGGACAGCTGCCGTCAGGCGGAGTGGTCGGCGAGACCGTGGGCCAGGATGGCAACCGAGTTCGGATGGCCACGACCGCGTGTGTCGCCACCGGTGGGTGGCGGCGGCCGTCGCTGAGTCCGCGCTGAATCACCCGTAGCCTGTGGCGACCGCGGCATCACCGCCGTCGACGCCGGGTCTGTCTCGTGTTTCTCGCTGGCGCGTGTCGAGAACGGCGGGCCGGCTCCGACTCAGGGGTGTCGGCGGCCGAGGGGCCGCCCCGATGAGGAGGAGCACAACGATGACCAAGGTCACTGCTCAGATGTCCGTGTCCCTCGACGGGTTCTACGCCGGGCCGCGGGACACAAGGGATCCCAAGGACATGAGCGGTTGGATGCAGGGTCCGGAAGCGCCCGGCTTCTTTCGGGTCACCCGGTGGGTCGTCGACGCCATGGCCTGGCGGGAGCGCCAGGGCTTCGCTGGCGGCGAGCGGTCGATCAACTCCGAGATCATCGAGCAGACGTTCGCGGCGGCCGGCGCCTATGTCATGGGCCGGCGCATGTTCGACGCCGGCGAGATCCCCTGGGGTGACGACCCGCCCTTCCGGGCCCCGGTGTTCGTTGTCACCCATCGCCCCCGGGAGGTGCTCGAGCGCCAGGGTGGCACGTCGTTCACGTTTGTCACCGACGGCATCGAGCGGGCGCTCGAGCTGGCCAGGCAGGCCGCCGGCGGCAAGGACGTGGCGGTGGCCGGCGGCGGGGAGCTGCTGCGCCAGGTGCTGGCCGCCGGGCTGCTCGACCAGCTCGAGCTGCACATCGTCCCAGTGCTGCTAGGTGACGGCCAGCGTCTGTTCGATCCCAGCCTCGGCCTCGGCCCCAGCGAGGGCATCGAGCTCGTCCCGACCCGGGTGATCGAGACGCCCGAGCTCACCCACATCCGCTACACCTTCACCGGGCGCTCGAAGCTGGCGCTCGACGACCGGGGCGCCAGCGGCGACCTGGTCGGACCCGCCCAGCCGGGGCAGTGAGGAGGAGCGACGCGTGAAGTACATGCTGTTGATCTACGGCAACGAGGAAGCCTTCAGCTCGGTCGGCCCGGAGACCTTCGCCGAGATCGTGCGTGAGACCGACACTCTCAACCAGGAGCTGTTCGAGTCGGGCGAGCTCGTCGGCGCCTACGGCGTGGCCGACCAGGTGAACGCCAAGGTGGTCCGAGTCACCGCCAGCGCTCCGGTGGTGACCGACGGCCCCTACGCCGAGGCCAAGGAGTACCTGGGCAGCTTCACGATCGTGGACTGCGACAGCCTGGAGCGGGCCTTGGAGATCGCGGCGCGCAACCCGGCCGCGAGGTACTGGGGCGTCGAGGTCCGGCCCCTCATGCACGAGGCCAACGTGGAGCCGTGACCGACTGGCGGGCCGTCCGGCGGCTCGTCCCAGAGGTGCTCAGTGCGCTCGTGCGGCGCCACGGCCACTTCGACGCCTGCGAGGACGCCGTCCAGGAGGCGTTGCTGGCGGCCGCCGCCCAGTGGCCGGTGCAGGGATGGCCGGACAACCCGAAGGCCTGGCTGGTGACGGTGGCCTCGCGCCGCCTCACCGACCAGCTGCGCAGCAACGCGGCCCGCCGCCGGCGGGAGGAGGCCGAAGCCGCCCGTACCCCGCCCCCGCTCGACGGCGCCGACTTCGGCGATGCCGGCTCACCGCCTGCCAGGGATGACACCCTCACGCTGCTGTTCCTGTGCTGCCACCCGGCCCTGTCGCCCGCGTCGCAGGTCGCGCTGACCCTGCGGGCCGTCGGCGGCCTGTCGACCGCCGAGATCGCCGGGGCCTTCCTCGTCCCCGAGGCGACCATGGCCCAACGCATCAGCCGGGCCAAGCAGCGCATCAAGGCAGCCGGAGCCACCTTCGAGCTGCCACCGCGGGCCGAGCACGCGCCGCGGGTCGGCGTCGTGGTCCGCGTGCTCTACCTCATCTTCAACGAGGGCTACACGGCCACCTCGGGGACGCAGCTGGTGCGAGCCGAGTTGACCGCCGAGGCCATCCGGCTGGCTCGCCAGCTCCACCGGGTGGTGCCCGGCAACA
>DASSGC010000303.1:0-12582 GCA_035693765.1 Acidimicrobiales bacterium | reverse complement strand
GGCTCGACGCAGTGGTCGTCGATGCTGAGGATGATCATGTCGTCGAGTTCCATCACCGACTCCTCCTGAGGATGATCACGCCACCGGGCGTGAGACCGCCGCTGGTGACGACCGCTGTGGCAGCACCGTCCACCGGCCGGGCCCCGCCGTCACCGCGTAGCTGGACCACCGCCTCGTGGACGAGCCCCATGCCGTGGGTCCGGCCGTGGGAGAGCTGGCCGCCGTGGGTGTCGAGCGGTAGCTGATCGCCTCCGCATGCCCGGCAGACGGGCGCGGCGGGGTGCTGCAACCGCTCGCAGCTCGTGCACCGCGGGAACCGCAGACGGCCGTCCTCCCCGGAGGTCCAGCACCAGCGGTTCCATTCCCGCAGCAACGGCAAGGGCCGACCCACTGTGTTCACGCTCCGCGGAGGACGGTGCCCGGGACCGCGGGGGTGGCCTTGCCGTCCTCGACGACCGGCTCGCCGTTGACCAGCACCCAGGGGATCCCGCGGGCGGCCTTCGTCATGCGGGTGCCTCCGCCGGGGATGTCGTCGAGCGTCTGCAGCGTGAGGGGCTCGACGGTGTCGGGATCGAAGACGACGATGTCGGCGGCCTTGCCGACCTCGAGGGTCCCCCGGTCGGTCAGGCCGAGGAAGCCGGCGATGCGCGACGTGAGGGCGGCGACAGCCTCCTCGAGGGTGAACGCTTCCTTCTCCCGTACCCAGTGGGCGAGGAAGTAGCTGGTGTAGTCGCCGCCGGCGAAGGTCTGCAGGTGGGCGCCGCCGTCGGAGATCCCCACCAGGGTGGCCGGGCTCTTGAGGATGCGCTCGAGCCGGGACTCGTCGACGTTCACCGGGCCGGAGATGCGGAAGAACGTCTCGAGCCGATCCTCGATCGCCACGTCGAACATCACCTCGGACGGAGTGACCCGCCGTTCGTCGGCGATGTCGACCAGCAGCCGGCCTTCGAGGGGCTCGGTAGCGGGCGACGCGGCCTTCTCGACGGAGGCGTTGACCATGAACCTCGCCGTGTCCCAGAACTCGCTCAGCCGGGCCCGCCACCCCGGGTCGGCCAGAGCGGCCAGCTTGTCGGAGGGATCCATCTTCGACAGGTCGACCCAGGCCTCCGAGCTCGCGAACACCGCCGACAGCTTCTTCAGGGTGAACCGGGTCTCGGCCCGCTGGCACCGGGCGACGGCGTAGATCTCCCGGCCGCGCTCGAGCTGGGCTTCCATGAACTCGAGCACGCTGTCACCATTCGGCGTCCCCATGCCGAAGTCGTTCCACGACACGACGGCGCCGGACAGGTCGGCGAGCTCGACCAGCAGGGCCCGGTCCTCGTCGTTCAGGCCCTCGCGCTTGGAGGCCGGGTTGATCGAGAGCAGGCGTCCGCCCTTGCGGCGCACGGCCTCGGCGAGTCCCCTCGTCTCGGTGAGGTCGGCGAAGTACGACGGGATGTGCTCACCGTGCTCACCGCGCTGGTGGGGTGCCTGGCTGCTGCTGAGGCCCGCTGCGCCGGCGTCGATCGCCTCCTCCACGATCCGCACCATCGCAGCGACCTCCTCCTCGCTTGCCGCCCGCTCGAGTGCGGCCTCGCCCATCACGAAGCGGCGGACCGCGCTGTGCCCCACCTGGGGCACGACGTTGACGCCGATGCGACCGCGGATCCACTGGACGTACTCGGGGAACGTCTCCCAGCCGAAGGGCGCGAAGAGCTGGAGCGCCTTCTTCGGGATCTCCTCAGCGGCCGCGAACAGGCCCATGAGGTAGTCCTGGTCGGCACCCCGGACGGGCGCGAGCGTGTACCCGCAGTTGCCCGTGAGGATCGTGGTGATGCCGTGGACGGTCGAAGGGTTCGCGGTCGGGTCCCACAGCAGCTGAGCGTCGTAGTGGGTGTGGGCGTCGATGAAGCCCGGAGCCACCACGTGACCCTGTGCGTCGATGGTCCGGTCCGCTGGGGCGTCGATGTCCCCGATGGCGGCGATGCGGCCGTGTTCGATGGCGACGTCGGCCTCGAAGGCCGGCGCGCCGGTCCCGTCGACGACCCCGCCACCCTTGATCACGACGTCGTAGGCCATGGTCATGTCCTCCTGCTTCACGTGCCTTGGGGAGACGCCACCGCGAGGACCGCGGTCAGCTCGCCGACATCGGCGAGCGAGTCGAGGCGAGTCGTCAGCTCGATGACGCGGTCGCGCTGCTCCTGCGGGGCCAGTGTCCCGGCGCACTCGTGGAACTTCGCCAGCCGCTCGTCGTCGGTCAGCGGGTCGGCCGGGCTGCCGTGGGACCGGGTGGCCACCTCCTCCAGGCGCTCGCCGTCCCGCAGCGTGACGATCACCCTGCTCTGCAGCGGGCCCTGCGCCGGCACGGGCATGATCGTGACCCGTTTCCTCAGCTCGTGTGCCTCGGGCTGTCGCACCGCGTCGTCGGCGAACTGGTGGATGCCGGCCCGGCCGTGGAGAGCCACGGCGGCGAGGCTGTGCTCGAGGCTGTATTTGGCCTGGAGCCCGGTCTGCGGGTCGTGGTTCGGCACCATGTCGGTGAGGAACTCGGGGATCTCGACGTCGATCGCCTCGATGTCGTCGGGTGCCACCGGCCGCCGCCGCAGGAGCTGCTGGAGGGCGTCCATGCTCCAGTGGGAGGCGCCGCAACAGGCGTGGAGGCGGATGGTCGCCCCCCTCGTCGCCAGGTCCCAGCTCCCGAGTCCGTCGAGCATCTTCTCCGGATCGCCGGCGTCGAGGCCGAGCAGACGGGCGACGCCGATGTCGCCGTCGAGGATGTCGAGGTCGGCGGTGAAGCCGGTCGACGCGAGCTCGGCGGCCATGACCCCGTGCATGGCCGCGCTCCCGGCGGTGAACCCCTTCGTGTCGGTCCCCCGGTTCTTCATCATCCCGCCCATGGCGGACGCCGCGTGCCCGATCGCCATGCGGGTCTCGTCGACGCCGAGGCCGAGCAACCTCGATGCCAGCGCCGCCACGCCAAGGGTCTCCTGGAAGCCCTGGTTGAACCACCCCCGGTTGATCAGCTCGTTGCCTCGGGGCCCGAGGCAGACCTTCATCGTCTGTGCTGTCACCTCCCAGCCGATCGCCCAGGCCACCACGACGTCGCGGCCAGAGCTCCCGAGCTTCTCGCCGAGAGCGAGGCTCGCTGCGGTGAGCGGGCTGTTGGGATGGCTGCTGAAGGTCGCGATGTCGTCGTTCTCGAGCGCATGCGAGGCGGCGCCGTTGACGAGGGTCGCCAGGGCGGGTGTCGTCTTGAAGTCCCGGCCCGTCACGGTGCACACCTGCGCCCCGCCCTGGCCCCGCACCCACTCCGCGAGCAACCGGCCGGTCGACGCCGCCATGCCGGCGAACTGGTTGCCGATCGAGTCGAGGACGAGGTTCCCGACCCGCTCCTGGGCGATCGCCGGCAACGTCTGCTGGTCGACCTCCACGACCCACGTCGCCAGCTGCTCGGTGACCGATGCCATGGTCAGCCCCTCGCAGCGAGGTAGCCCTCGCTGCGCAGCACGTCCTCCACTCCCCCGGCGGCGACGATCCGCTGGAGCTGGGGCGGGATCGGGTTCCCACGCAGCGTCGCTCCGGTGGTGACGTTGCGCACCTCACCGGTGGTCCAGTCGACCTCGGCGACGTCGCCTTCGTCGAAGGCGTCGAGGACGCCCGGGCACGACAGTGACGGCATACCGGCGTTGATGCAGTTGCGCAGGCCGAGCCCGTTGAACGACTCGGCCACGATGCCGCTGATGCCGAGCCCGGCGAACACGGCGCCGATGTTGCGGGCCGACCCGACACCGAAGTTGCGGCCGACGACCATCACGTCGCCGGCCTCGACCTCGTCGACCCATCCCGGGCGGTTGGCCGAGAAGCAGTGCTGGAGCTGCTCCTCGACGGTCATGAGCACGGCGAAGTTGGGGATCACGAGGTCGGTGTTGATGTCGTGCTCGAACTTCCAGACCTTGCCGGAGAACGTGTTCGCCATGGTGTCCCTTCCTCCGCTCTACAGGTCGCGTGGGTCGGTGATGTAGCCGGTCACCGCCGAGGCGGCGACGGTCGCCGGGGAACCCATGTACACCCGCGCCTCTGGGCTGCCCATGCGGCCCTTGAAGTTGCGGGTCGACGCAGTGATGCAGACCTCGCCGTCGGCGAGGAGGCCCATGTGGCCCCCGAAGCACGCACCGCACGTCGAACTGGTGACCACTGCGCCCGCATCCATCAGCGTCTCGACGTAGCCGAGGCGGATGGCCTCCTTGAGGATCTCCTGGCTCCCCGGGGTGACGATCATCCTCGTGCCCCGGGCGATCGTGCGGCCCTCGAGGATCTCGGCGGCGACGGCGAAGTCGCTCAGGCGGCCGTTGGCGCACGACCCGATGAAGGCCTGGTCGATCTTGATGCGGTCCTCGGCGACCTCCCTCGCGCCCTTCGTGTTCCACGCCACCCGATCGGGCAGCACGACCTGGGGCTCGAGCGACGACAGGTCGACGGTGATCACCTGCTCGTACTCGGCGTCGTCGTCGGGGAACGCCGGTTCGTAGGGCCACTTGGCTCGGCCGTCGAGGTACTCGGCGAGCACATCGTCGTAGGGGAACAGGGAGAACTCCGCCGACAGCTCGGCAGAGATGGTCGCCATCGTGAGGCGGCCGTCGATACCGATGGTGCTCAGGCCGTCGCCGTACCACTCGAGGTTCCGGCCTGCGAAGTCGCCGTAGGTGCCGGGCAGGTGGTGGATCACGTCGCGGGGGTAGACCTGCTCGGGCAGGGACCCTTCGAGGACGACCCTGGTGGTCGGGCCGACCAGGTACCAGGTCTGGCCCTTGCACATGATGTAGAGCATCTCCGGGCCGCCCATGCCACGGGCGAGGCAGTTCATCGCCCCTGACGAGCAGGTGTGCGAATCCGCGTTGACCAGGATCTGTCCCGGCAGCGCGTACCCCTCGGCAGCGACGAGCACGTGCGAGATCCCGTGCTTGCCGACCGGGAAGTAGTGCTCGATCCCGAACCGCTCGACGAACTCACGCATCCGCTTGGCGTTGTTCGCGGCCTGCACGGTCGGAGCGGGTACGACGTGATCGTGGACGAGGACGACCTTGTCCGGGTTGGCGATCTCGAGGATGTCGGGACGGGCGTGGTCGAACTGCACGGTGACGTCGACGTCGACCATCACGACGTCGCCCGGTCGCACCACGTCCACCTCGGAGTGGTTGGCGAGGATCTTCTCGATGGCGTTCATGCCCATGCGTGGGAGCCTCCCGGTGTGACGGTCACTTGGGGGACAGCAACGGGGCCAGGTCGGCGACGTCACCGATGTGGCGGAGGTCGCGAGCGCGCCGGTACAGCTCGTCGGCCTGGTCGTCGTCGAGGACCCGCCCGACCATGTCCATGAACTTGGCCCTGAACTGGTCCTCGGTCAGGGGGTTGCCAGGGCTGCCGCTCGGGTGGAGGACCTCGGCGGTGAGCTCGCGGCCGTCCCTGGTGCGGACGGTGACCCGGCCGGGCATGCTGCCCCTCGCCTTGGCGAAGAGCCCTTCGTCCTGGTGGACGACGGTGCGGCCGATCATCTCCTGCACCACCGGGTCGGAGACGGTCTCATCGGTGAACTCGTCGACGCCGACCTGACCTCGTACGGCCGCCACCGCCAGGGCGAAGGGCAGGCTGGCCTGCGCGCTCACCACCGTCGACACCACCTGCTTGGCGAGGAACGGTTCGACCTTCTGCCACGCGGCGTCGATCTGGTCGATGTCGGTGTGCCGGAGGCCGTTGGCCCGCATCACCTTCAACAGCGCCTCCACCGGCGCGTGCAGGGTCGTGTTCATCGGGTAGCGCTTGACCCAGCGCCCGGTGATGAACCACGAGCCGCCGAGGCCGTCGAGGAGCGCGGCCGGGTCGAGGTTCCCGCCCGTGTACATCTTCGCGAAGCCCTGGATCCCTTCGAGACCGAGCTCGGTGGCCCGGAACCCGCACTGGGCGAGGAGCGCCGCCGTCACCGCCCGCTCACCGGCCATCCCTCCGTTGAGGGAGCGCTGCCACGCACCCTCCTCGTGCCCCTGGAAGGTTCCGCCGGCGAACGCGCAGCCGAGCCCCAGCGCCAGGTTGGTGTGCTCGGCATCAAGGCCGAGCACGCGGGCGGCCCCTGCGGAGCCGGCGACGGTGCCGTACACCGAGGGGACGTAGAACGGGATCTGCTTGCCCCGCTCGAACGTGGCGTGGAAGACCCGTCCCATCACCTCGTAGCCGACGACGATGGCCACGGCGAGGTCCTCGCCCGATCGGTGCCTCGACTCGGCGAGTGCGAGGGGGGCGGTGACCGCGAAGGGGTAGGGACGGCTGCCGGATCCGAAGTCGGCGTACTCGAAGCCGAGGGCCATCGTGCCGTTGGCGAGGGCCGCCCGGGCTGCGAGCGTGCGCTCGCCCGTGGCGAGGATGGTCGCCTCCGGCTGCCCGCCACCGTCCTGGGCGCAGAATGCTGCGATGCTCCGGCCCCACGGCTTCAGCGCCCCGACGAACAGGCTCTCGCCGAGGAAGTCGGCGAGAGCCCTCCCCGCCTCGTCGACGACGTCGTCGGGCACGTCGTCGACTCGCAGGCCGGCGACCCACTCGGCGAGCTCGCGGGTGACCATCCGCCCGCCGGTGATCGTCTCTTGGTGCGCTTCCATGGAGGCCCCTAGCCGTCCGCCGTCGTTGTCGAGCTTCGGCGCTGCATCGCCACCCGATGGGGCAACCGATCCCGTACCTCTCGCCTAAGTGACACTCGACTGTCACAATATTGAGAACGTGTCGGGGAGTCAAGGCGATCGACGTCCTCCGGGTATCGTCGCTAGGTATCGTCGCGAGCCTTGGCAGACACGCCCACATCCAAGCCGGAGGCGACAGCGGCCCCGTCGCGACGTCAGGAGCACAAGCGGCGAACGCAGCGTGCGCTCCAGCAGGCGGCGCTCGAGCTGTTCGCAGTGAACGGGTACGACGAGACCACCACCGACGAGATCGCTGAGCGCGCCGGCGTCTCACCCCGCACCTTCTTCCGGTACTTCCCCACCAAGGAGTCGGTGCTGTTCGTCGGTGAGTACGGCTGGTTCCAGTCCTTCACGAAGCAGTTCCTCTCGCAGCCTGAGGAGCTCACCGATCTCGCGGCGCTCAGGGAGACGATTCGCACGCTGGCTCCGGGTCTGTCGAAGATCCGTCCGGCGCTCGCGCTCTACGAACGAGCCGTCGCCTCGTCGCCGACGCTTCGAGGCGGTGTCGTCGACCGGCAGGCCACGGACATCGCGACGATCGCCGAGGCGATCGCCACCCGCCGCGGGCTCGCCGAAGCCGACGAGTCGTGCACGATCCTGGCCACTGTCATCCTCGTGACCTACCGTCGCGGGGTCATGCGGTGGCTGGGCAGCCCCCGCTCGGCCGGTCCTCGTGAGATGATCAGCGAAGAGTTCGATCTGCTGCTCACCGAGCTTGCGCCGGGACAGCCGAGCCGTCGGCGCCGTCAGCCACAGCGCGCGCGTGGCCCGGAGGCGACCACGGCGTGACGCGCGGCGTCACGTGCAGGCGCCGTCGAGCTTCAGCTGGATGATCTCGTGAGGAGGAAGGCCGTCGAGCTGTCGGTGCGCGCGCGGCGGACGGCGATGTCGGCGTGGCTCGTCGGCTGATCGGCGCTCACGACCGTCGCACCTGCGACCACGGGATCGCCCGGTCGACGCCGGGCTCCTTCGGCAGTCCGAGGATGCGCTCGCCGAGGATGTTGCGCTGGACCTCGGAGGTTCCGCCGGCGATCGTCTTGGAACGCACCCGCAGGAACGACCATGCGGTGTTCTTCAACCAGCGGTCGTCCTCGTGCCACGCCTGTGCGGCCGGGCCTTCCAGATCCACGGCGAGGTTCTGCAGGCGCTGGGTGTGCTCGCTGAAGAAGAGCTTGGACACCGAGCCCTCCGGACCGGGCGGCTGACCGGCACGGCGGCGTGCCGCAGCCCGCTGGTTGGTGAGCGAGACGAGCTTGTCCTCGATGTAGAGCTGGGCGAGGCGCTGGCGCAGGACCGGATCGGTCACCGGCGCGTGGCGCTGGATCAGCGCACCGATCGACCGACCGGTCACCGTCCCCGGCAGCGACGCGCCGCTTCCCGCGACCGCACGCCGCTCGTTCATCAGGACCGACTGCGCAACCCGCCACCCCTCCCCCTCCGGGCCGAGCCGGAGCGAGTCGTCGATCCGGGCGTCGTCGAGGAACACCTCGCAGAACTCTGCGTCTCCGGTGATCTGCCGGAGCGGCCTGACGGTGACACCGGACTGCTTCATCGGCAGGATGAAGCAGGTGATGCCTGCGTGCTTCGGGACGTCGGGATCAGAGCGGGCGAGGAGGATGCCGAACGACGCGATCTCGCCGAGGCTCGTCCAGAGCTTCTGTCCCCGTACGAGCCACGTGTCGCCGTCGCGCACCGCCCTCGTGGCCAGGCCGGCGAGGTCGGAGCCCGCTCCTGGCTCGGAGAACAGTTGGCACCAGATCTCCTCGTAGGTGGCGATCGGCCGCACGTACCGCTGCTTCTGCTCCTCGGTTCCCCACCGGAGGATGGCCGGGCCGACGAGGTCGACGCCCACCGGGTTGTTGAAGCGCGGCATCTTGTAGCAGACAAGGGCACGGGCGATCGCGGCGCCGGCCTTGGGGCTGACGCCGAGGCCACCGTGCTCGCGAGGCCAGGTGGGGACCACGTAGCCACCGGCGGCGATGCGGGTCCAGAGCTCGTCCGGGTCGACGCCCTGCCGGGCCGTGGCCAGCGCGGACACGTCCCCGGCGTCCACGGCGGCGATCCAGCCCGCCGGGAGCTGGGAGCGGAAGTACCGGTCGGCCTCGGCCACGATCCGCTCGATGTCCTCGCCGGAGGCCACCTCGGTCTCGGGTGCGGTCACTCCCACCTCGCTTCCCGCTTCTCGGCGAAGGCCATCGGCCCCTCTGTGCTGTCCGGGTGCAGTCGATGAGCCAGCAGCAACTCCCAGCCACGCTGCATCGCCTCGGCCATCGGCAGCTCGAGTGCGCCGCGGATCGCCCGCTTCGATGCCTCGATCGCGGCCGGGGACCCGGTGGCGGCCTGTTCGGCTCGCTCGACGGCGCGCTCGAGCAGGTCGGGCGGCTGGACCACCTCGTCCACCAGCCCGATCCGCAGAGCCTCCTCGGTGGTGATCCGTCCATGCCGCCCCAGGACGGCGAGGCGCAAGGCGTTGCCCAACCCGATGCGGGGAAGCAGCGTGATCGGCTCGATGGCGGTGACCTGGCCCACACTCACGTGCGTGTCGAGGAACGATGCCGTCGACGAGGCGACCACGAGATCGGCGTCGGCCACGAAGTGCAGCCCGGCACCTGTGCAGACGCCGTTGACGGCGACGATGGTGGGAAGCCACACGTCGCAGTGCAGGGGTGTGACCCGAAGCTCCTCGTGGACGTCGTCCTTCACTGGTCGGGGCCCACCCCGCTCGGCGAAGGCCTTGAGGTCCATCCCGGTGCAGAAGGCCCTCTCGCCGGCGCCGGTGATGACGATCGAGCGGACCGACCGGTCCTCGCGCAGCGACGTCCAGGTCTCGAGCAGCCCGTCGTAGACCTCCTGGCTGAGCGCGTTCATGCGCTCCTGGCGGTCGATCGTGACCACCAGGACGCAACCGCGTCGCTCGACCGAGAGGCCGTCTCCCATCGCCCGAGGGATCGGGGAGCGCGACTAGGCCCAGAACCCGAAGGTCCGGAAGGCCAGGTGCCCCGAGCCGGGGGGTCGCTCCGACACCGGCTCGCTGTTGAGGTCCTCGAAGGTCGGAGCGTTGATCCGCGCTGCGACCTTCGTGAGCGCGGAGAGGTCGAGGTCGTAGGCCGTCATGGCGTTGCCACCGAGGAACCGGCGGACCGACCCATCGGGCAGGCCGGCGTAGTGGAACCGCCACGACGCCCATGTCATCGGCTCACCGTTCGGACCGGTGGCGCCGTACTGGTAGGTGCCCTCGAAGTGCGGGTAGTCCGAGCCCCAGATCACCCGGTCCTCGTAGCCGTTGGCGATCGCATCCTCGGCCTCGAACCGGGCGTGGAAGCTGGCACCGATGAAGACCTGCTCGGCGGCGTACTCGCTCGGCAGGCGCGGCACCCGCTCGCGCTCCGCCGGTCCGTAGCTGCGGGTGTCGGTCAGGTAGATGCTGTCCATCTCCTTGAGGACGAAGTTCCACCAGGTACCCGGCGACTCGGTGAGCACCAGCCTGAGCCGCGGGTGGCGCTCGAAGACCCCACCGAACACCAGCTGGTCCATCGGACAGATGCGCGCCATCATCGAGATCTCGAACTTGGCGATCGACATCGCCCCCGGGAAGGTGCCGCCGCTGGCGCCTGCCCCGCCGTGGTTGCAGAGCGTGACCCCGAGGTCCTCGCACGCCGAGAAGAACCGGTCCCAGTTCGGGCTGTTGTAGGGCTCGAGGTACGGCTTCGGCGTCGGGAAGTTGATGCCCTTGAGGCCGACCGACCGGGCCCACTCGAGCTCCTCGATGGCGGCGTCGAGGTCCCACATCGGCAGGTGCATGAGCCCGATGTGCCGCTCCGGCTCGACGGAGCAGGCGTCGGCCAGCCACTGGTTGTAGATCCGCTGACCCGCTCGCAGGAGGTCGAAGTCCTGCTCGATGCCGGCGCCCCGCATCAGCAGGGTGTCGGTCTGGAACGGGATCGGCTCGCCGTTCTGGCTGTCGTGGAACATCACCTCGGCAGCGACCCCGTCGCTGTCGAGGTCGCGCAGGCGGGCATGGATGTCGTGGTGGCCGGGGGTCTGCAGGTTGTCGAGGCGCACACCCCAGTCGTCGCCCATCTTCTGCCCGCCGAACGACACCCGCTGCTTCGCCGCCGCGGCCGCCTCGCGCCGCTGCTGCATCTCCTCGGCGTACGCGTCGAACGCCTCGAGCAGGTCCTTCGGACAGTACGGGCGGAGGTCCTCCACCAGGCGGGGGCCGACGTGGGTGTCGCACGACACCACGACGTAGGGAGCCGATCGCTGACGGGTCGTTCCCTCGGCCTGGGGCGAGATGACGGTCATGCGCCTGCTCCTCCTGACGGGGTCCCCCCCACACACGAGCCCACAAAACGACAGTGCACTGACAGATTATGTGGCACCTCATCAGGGTGCAACCGGGGTCTCCCCCCCGAGCAACGGCGGTGTCCCGAGGCGCAACGCCCGGCCTCCGTAGGGCCGCCACGGGAGGCCGAAGAGGCGCTTGCGGCCCCATTCGGGGTGCTCCACGGGGACGAAGCACTCCCGGGTGGCGAGCTGCGTGTCCTGGACGAGGTCCCCGGCGTCGAGGACCTCCTCGGCGAAGACGCCGGCGCGGCGGAGTGCTGCCGCCAGGTTCCCGGCGGCGTGGCGAGCGGTGGTCTCGGCGAGCAGCGCGTCGAGCTCCCGCCGGTGCGCCGTTCGGCCCTCGACGCTGGCGAAGTCCGAGCTGAGGAATGCGTCCTCCCCGAGTGCCTCGACCAGGCGGGCGTACTGCTCGTCGCCGGCCACCGAGATCGCCAGCCATCCGTCGGTCGCCGGGTAGACGCCGTTCGGGGTGAACGGCGCCAGCTCGTTGGCGCGATCGGCGTCGTCGATGCCCCGATCGAGGCTGGCAGCGGCCAGGTAGTCGTTGAAGTGGGCGACGATGAGGTCGGTCATCGAGAAGTCGATGCCGGCACCGGCGTTGCCCGCGGGACCGACGGCCCATGCCGCGATGATCGTCGCCAGGCCGAAGGCGGAGATGAGGTCGGCCCACGCGATGTCGATCTCGGCGCTCTCGCCGTCCAGGTTCCTGGTCAGGAACCCGAGCGCGCCCGACGCCTGGAGGTTGTAGGCGTAGGCCCGGTAGTCGGCGTACGGACCGTCCTGGCCGAAGCCCGAGGAACTGACGGCCAGCAGGTCGAGGTGGGCCGCGGGGCCGACCGATGCCGACAGGCCGAGGGCGCCCGCTCGCTTGCGGCCGAAGTTCTCGATCACCACGTCGCTCGAGCCGACCAGCGCGTCGAGGCGGTCCCGGGCCGCATCGACGTCGAAGGCGGCGCTGGCCTTGGAGTGGTTCATCAGGGCGAAGTACGCCGACCGCTCCATCCCGGGCTCACCTTCGATGTAGGGCCCGCGACGACGGTACATGTCGAGCCGCGGCAGATCCTCGAGCTTGGTGACCTGGGCGCCGAGGGCACCGAGGATCGCCCCGGCGAGCGGCACCGCCAACACCCGGCTGGCCTCGAGCACCCGCAGGCCGCGGAGCGACCTGCGCTTCCGCCGTTCGGGAGCCACCTCGTTGCCGCCGGCGACGATGCGGAACGGCAGCCCCACCACCTTGGCCTCCCGACCGCCGCCGACCGGGAGCGGCTCGAACGCCTGCCGGTGGGTGAGCTGGGGCGAATCGAGGATCTCGCCGGGCGAGTACACCGCGGTGGCGGGGACGCCGTTGGCCTGCAGCTCGGTCTCGGCCTCGCGCTTGGTCCTGGTCGCTGCCCAGGCAGCGACGTGCTGGTCGATCTCCTCGGGTGCCTCGATCCTCGCTTCCACAGTGGCGAAGCGGTCGGCCCACGCCGGCGAGCCCATGGCGGTCACCACGCCGCGCCACTGGTGATCCTCCATCGCCGAGATGCGG
>DASSGC010000302.1:0-2331 GCA_035693765.1 Acidimicrobiales bacterium | reverse complement strand
GAGGACGCGCCGGCCGACGCCTGAGCCGCGGCGTCGTGGTGACCGGGCCGCGCCCGGCGCCCGCACTACGGGCCGCCACCGCCGCGCCACCGCCAGCGTCCCTGCGCGGCTGCGATGAGTGGGCGCACCGCCACGCCCCTGACCTGCGGTGTTACCCCTCGCACGATGTGCGCGGCGCGTAATGGATGATGCGACGTACGGAATGTTGTAGTGTCCATGGAAGGGCAGGAGTTCGGAACTCGCACATGATCAGTCCGTACGTACGTCGATTGCGTTTGGCCGCCGAGTTGCGGGCGCTGCGCACGCACGCCGGGATCACCCACGTGCAGCTGGCCAAGCAGATCGGCCAGAGCCGTGCGCAGATCTCCCGGCTGGAGAACGGTCACGTGGTCGACCAGGACGACGTGATGAAGATCCTCGACGCACTCGGGGTCGACGACAAGCGGTGGACCGAGATCATGACCATCGCCCGCGAGGCGGGCGAGCGCGGCTGGTGGGAGTCGAACCGTTTCATGGGCGAGCGCCAGGCGCTGATCGCCAACCTCGAGGCCGGGGCCCAGACGATCCGCGAGTTCCAGATGACGTTCATCCCCGGTCTGCTGCAGACGCCCGACTTCACCCGCGCCCGTGGCGAGGCGGAGGCCGACCGGTTGGCGCCCACCATCAACGCCGACAAGGCGGCCGCCGGCCGGGCCGGGCGGCAGCGGATGCTGCGCCGCCCCGGCGGGCCGACCTACGAGGTGATCCTCGACGAGGTCGTCATCAAGCGCTCGGCGGCTCCGCCCGAGGTGCTGAAGGCACAGCTGTACCACATCGCTGCCACGGTGAACGGCAACCCGAAGATCGTGGTCCGGGTGCTGCCGCTCACCGCCGTGATCGAGGCCTACAGCGTGCCGCGTTCGGCGTTCTCGATCTACACCTTCGCCGACCCCCACGATCCGACGGTGGTCACGGTCGACACGGTCACCGACGATCTCGTGCTCACCGAGCCGGACGCGGTGGCCCGGTACGAGAAGCTGTACTCACGCCTCTGGAACGCCGCCCTGTCGGTCCCCGAGTCGCTGCAGTTCCTCATCGACGCCGCCAAGACGCCCGCCGGCGGCTGACGCCGGACCGCCCGCGGGCGCCGGTCACGGCCCGCCGCGTCGCGCGCTGATCCGGCCACTCACCGAGAGTGGTTGGACGCGCAGACAGCGCCAACCACCTCGGAGCGTTGCCGCTCGGCGCCAATTCGCGCGCAGCGCGCGGGAGCCGCAACCCGAGGTAGGTAACTGACCAGCATAAACACCGCCTGCCGGTGGCCTGTGGCGCCCTGGCCGTGACGCGCAGTGCTGGAACATTCACCGCATTGACCCTTGCGCTCCGTGGTATTACAGCGCAGAATTCCCGAACAGTTACAGATTGTGTGCTGTGCGATCACACGGTCTGATCCCGCTATCGGTCGATCCAGGAGGAGCACGCGTGATCCGACATGACACGTTCACTGGCTGGCGCAAGTCGAGCCTGTCCAGCCACGGGGACAACTGCGTTGAGGTGGGCTTTTCCACTGATGGCCGGGTCGCCCTGCGCGACACCGAGCACGAGGGGCACGGTCCGATGCTCGTGTTCACGGCCAGTGAGTGGGAGGCCTTCCTCGGTGGTGTGAGCAACGGCGAGTTCGTCGAGCTCTGAGATCCCCCGGGCCCACAGGCCCATCTAGCTGGGAAAACAACCGGGCGGTGCCGTCGTTGACGGCACCGCCCGCTGCATGTTCAGGCAGTGTTACGAAGTGCCGGGAAGTGCTTGCAGTGGCCGCAGTACGGATAGATACTGGGCACGATCAAGAAAGTTGGACTGTACGAAGGTGCGGCCCGACCGGACCCCTGATCCGTAGAACACAGAAGCCGCAAAGGATGAGGCCTATGTCCATCACCAGCGGCGCCTCGGCTGCAGCACGGCGGGCGCCGGCAAGCGGGAGAACGAGCATCGTTGCCGCCGGGGAGTCGGCACGGGGGTTCGTTCGAGGGCTCCTTTCTTCGCTGGCGATCGTGTCGGTCGGCTACGCGATCGGTCAGTCACGCCGGCTCGGCGGCGGGCGCGAGGTGGACAAGATCGACGACCTCGCATCCCGGCTGGCCGGGCTGGAGCGCGGCCTGCACGGCGTCACCGGCCCCCCGAGCGCCACAGATCACCCGGCATCTCGCCCGGCCCCGCCCCCCGCGGCCGACCCGGGCCCCGTGGTCCTGCCCGTCTCGCCGCCCCTACGGCCGGCGACGGCGCCGCCGCTGCCCCCGGTCGTGCGCCGGGGGCAGATCGACAAGCCCTACGCCGTCACCCACTACGCGGCCCTCG
>DASSGC010000301.1:0-2076 GCA_035693765.1 Acidimicrobiales bacterium | reverse complement strand
CGTTGAAGAACTTCTGCTGGAACACGCCGTCGGCCGCCGCGTCGGGGTGCAGCACCTGACCCATCGGGCCCTGGATGCCCACCGCCAGATCGGAGAGGTCCTTCACGAAGCTGGCGTAGAACAGCTTCATGATCGACGCCTCGGGGCCCGGCCGCTCGCCGCGGGACATGGCCGTGCGGGTGCGCAGCTTGAGGTAGCGCAGGATCTCGCTGCGGGTGTGGACCGTGGCGAAGCGCTGGCGGAACAGCGGGTCGTTGCTGACGCCGAGCCGCTGGGCGAGGAGGCGGAGCCGCTCGGGGTCGCTCATGCCCGACCCCCCGGCGATGGCGACCCGCTCGTTCGAGAGCGTGGTGACCGCGACCTTCCAGCCCTTGCCCACCTCCCCCACCACCTGGTCGGCGGGGATGCGCACGTCGTTGAGGAACACCTCGCTGAAGTGGGCCTCGCCGTTGAGCTGGCGCAGCGGCCGCACGTCGATGCCGGGCGTGTCCATGCGCACGCAGAAGAACGTGATGCCCTCGTGCTTGGTCTCGCCGGTGCCCGACCGGGCGATGAGGATGGCCCAGTCGGCGACGTCGCCGTTGGAGGTCCACACCTTCTGGCCGTTGACCACCCACTCGTCGCCGTCGAGCTCGGCCCTGGTGCGCACCGACGCCAGGTCCGAGCCGGCCTCGGGCTCGCTGAAGAGCTGGCACCACAGCTCCTCGCCGCGCAGCATGGGGTCGAGCCAGCGCTGCTGCTGCTCGGGGGTGCCGTGCTGCATCAGCGTGGGGGCCACCATGCCGTGGGCGACGGCGAAGACGCCGACGGACACGCCGAAGCGCGACTGCTCCTCGGCGAAGACGGCCTCCTCGATGGGCTTGCCGCCCCGGCCCCCGAACGCCTTGGGCCAGGCGATGCCCGCCCACCCGGCCTCGTGGAGCTGGCCCTGCCACCACCGGCAGCGCTTGACGTACTCGGCGGGGTCGATCTCGCCGCTGAAGTGGCCGGCGGAGAAGTCCTCGGGACTCCCCTTCTTCACGGCGTTGGCCTCGAGCCACGCCCGGGCGTCGGCGCGGAACGCCGCCTCCTCGGGGGTGTCGTCGAAGTCCATCCCCGCAGGTTAGAGCAGAACTAGAACACGTTCTAGTCTGAGACCGCGGAGACCACCTCGGCCTCCGAGGGCGCCCGCCGACCCTGGAGGTGGGCCCGGTGCACGGAGTGCAGGAACCGCTCGACCGACTCGATCACGCGGGCGGCACGGTGGCTCGGGAAGATCTCGAAGGCGTGCTGGGCGCCGGCCATCTCGGCGTAGAGCACCGGGGCCTCGCTGACCTCGCGCAGCAGGCGGACGAACTCGCGGGCGTCCTCGACAGGTGCCAGCGTGTCGAGGCTGCCGTGGAGGGCGTAGAAGGGCGGGGCGTCGGCCCGGACCTGGTCCATCGGCGAGTAGTCGGCGAACGCCTGGGGATCGTCGGCGAGCTTCTTCTGCATGACCTGCGGCTCGATGAACAGGCGCAGGGTGTCGCGGTGCCAGTGGCCCCCGCGGTTGGTGAAGTCGTAGACGCCGTAGAACGGGACGGCGGCGTCGACCCGGGTGTCGACGTCCTCGAAGCCGGGCTGGTAGCGGGGGTCGTTGGCGGTGAGCGCCACCAGGGCGGTGAGGTGGCCGCCGGCGGACCCACCGGTGACGCAGAGGAAGTCGGGGTCGCCGCCGTGCTCGTCGGCGTGCTCGCGCCACCAGGCGATGGCCTTCTTGCAGTCGACGAGGTGCTCGGGAGCGGCCACCTTCGGCGAGAGGCGGTAGTTGGCGTTGATGGCGACCCAGCCGTTGGCGGCGAGGTGGTTGAGCAGCGGCAGGCCCTGCTCGCGCTTGTCGCCGATGACCCAGGCGCCGCCGTGGATCTGGAGGATGCCGGGGCGCTTGTCGCCGGGCTGGGCACCGGCGGGCTTGGTGACGTCGAGGCGGAGGTGGACCTCCTTGCCCTTGCGGGTGAGGCCGGTGCCGAACTCGACGTTCCGGACGGTGACGACGCCCTTGCGGCGGCGGAGGCCCCAGAACGGGAACAGCACCTTCGAGCGCGGGAAGGGCACGGG
>DASSGC010000300.1:0-2324 GCA_035693765.1 Acidimicrobiales bacterium | reverse complement strand
GAGGACGCGACGCCGGACGAGCGGCGGGCACTCCGCTCGGCGGTCGCCCGGCGGTTCGCCCTCGGCGGCGGCATCATGACCGTGACCAAGGACACCGGCGTGTTCGTGGCCTCCGGCACCGCCGGCACCGGCGGCCTGGATCTGCGGGCCCGTGCCGGTGGAACCGCCGCACCCGGCGAGGGCTCCGGCGCGGGGGCTGCCCCGCCCGCAGAACGGGGTACCACTCCGGTGGCCATGACCGGGGAGGTGCCGTGAACGAGGACAAGGTCTGGAACGCGGTGGCGAGCGGTGCCGCGGTCGGCGCGGTGATGCTGACCAGGCCGCTCGTGGCGCGCGGGTGGCGGCTGGCGTTCGGGTCGGAACCGCCCGGCAACCCGGCCCACCAGGACGTGGCCTGGCGCGACGCCCTGCTGTGGGCGGTGGTCACCGGCGCGCTCGTCGGCGTGATCCGGCTGGTCGCCCAGCGACTCGCCGCCGGCGCCTGGCAGAAGGCGACGGGCAGCTACCCGGGGGAGCTGGCCTCGACGCGCCCCTAGCGCTGGGTGCCGCGTCGCGCCGGCGGCCACCATGGGGACATGACCTCCCGCGTCTCGCACACCACCATCGACTGCCATGACGCCTACGGGCTGTCGACGTGGTGGAAGCCGGTGCTCGGCTACACCGACGTTCCCGGCGACCCGAACGAGCCGGGGCACGAGGAGTGCATGATCGTCGACCCGGGATCGGGGCACCGGCTGCTGTTCATCGAGACCGGCGACGTGAAGCAGGGCAAGAACCGGCTGCACCTCGACCTTGCACCGACCGACCGCACCCGCGACGAGGAGGTCGACCGGCTGCGGAGCCTGGGCGCCACCCAGGTGGCCGACCGCCGGCGCCCCGACGGCAGCGGCTGGGTCGTGTTGGCCGATCCGGAGGGCAACGAGTTCTGCGTGTTGCGCAGCGACGCCGAGCGGGCGGGCTAGGAGGCCGAGCGGGTAGGGCGCTCGCCACGGCCTACGCGTGGCGATCTGGCACGCAAGGACCAGCTCGACAGCTCGGCCGACCGGCAATGCGGCACGGTGACCCGCGACGGCGTGACCTATCCGCCCAGGTCGTAGGAGGCCGAGCGGATAGGGCGCTCGCCACGGCCTACGCGTGGCGATCTGGCACGCAAGCACCAGCTCGACAGCTCGGCCGACCGGCGATGCGGCACGGTGACCCGCGACGGCGTGACCTATCCGCCCAGGTCGTAAGGACGCTGCACGCATGTGCAACCGGTCGTGCCCCTCACGGCCCGGTGGCCTCGGGCGCGAGCTCGAAGTGGACGGTCCGGCCCGTCCTGGCCCGCCCGGCGCGGTGGGCGAGCGGCACCAGGACGCCGTGCAGGAGCGGGTACTTCCGGCGCAGGATCCGGGCCGCCCGCCGCGCCTCCGGCCCGTCGAGCCGCCGGGCCTGCGCCCGGATCGGGGGGCCGTCCGGGACGCCGCGCCACGTGGACGGCGCCACCTCGACCGTCGGGTCGTTGCGCAGCCGGCGCGTCTTGCCCGCCTTCTCGAAGCTGCGGACCACGGCGCGGTCGCCGTCCACGGCCAGGCTCACCGGCGTCGGGACCGGCGTCCCGTCGCGGCGGTAGGTCGTCAGGACGACGGTCTTCTGCTCGACGAACCGGCCCAGGGCCGGTGTCGCCGCCGGGAGCACATGGCCGGCGACGAAGCCGAGCCGGCCCAGCCGCTGCCACAGCGCGAGCGCCACCAGCACCGACAGGGCCGCCAGCAGCCAGGGGTCGGCGGCCCGGCCGCCGACGTCGAGGTCGGCGGCGTGGTTGGCGGCGTGGAGGGTGTTGGCGACGAGGAAGGCGGCCAGGACGCACGCGAGCGCGTCCCGCCACAGCAGCGACAGCAGCAGGCCGAGGCCGAGGCCGACCTGGAAGGCCCCCAGGTCGTGGACGAAGTGCTCGCTGTACGCGTAGCGCACCGCCGCGGCGAAGCCGCGGGGCCACAGCAGCGCCCAGACCCCGCCGGCGAGCATGAGGAACCCGCTGAGCGCGGCCACTATGGACACGAGCGCCTGCCCACCGGTGCGGCGGCCGGGCCGGCGGGTCGCGCCGCCGGCGGCGGCGCCGGCACCCTGCCGGCTGGCGGGGAACGTGGTGGTGCGGGAATCGGTCACGGACGACCTCCAGTGGTCAATCTGTCGTCGGTCGCTCGCTGCGGCGCCGGCGCAGCAGCGCGCGGACGTCTGCGACCGGGCCGATGTGGCGGAGCTTGTCGGGGTTGATGACGGTGCGGACGGTATGCACGGCACCGTCCGTGATGTCGAGCACGAACACGTTCGTGAGCTGCCCG
>DASSGC010000299.1:0-4085 GCA_035693765.1 Acidimicrobiales bacterium | reverse complement strand
GGCGCGCTTGATGTCCCAGTCGGCGGCCTGGATCAGCTTGAGGAGGATGTTCTCCACGTCCTCACCGACATAACCGGCCTCGGTGAGCGCGGTGGCGTCGGCGATGGCGAACGGCACGTTGAGCATGCGGGCCAGCGTCTGGGCCAGCAGCGTCTTGCCGCAGCCGGTGGGCCCGATGAGCATGATGTTGGACTTGGACAGCTCGACGTCGCCCGACGGTGTGCCGCCGTACTGCACCCGCTTGTAGTGGTTGTAGACGGCGACGGACAGGATCTTCTTCGCGTGGTCCTGACCGATGATGTAGTCGTTCAGGAACTCGTAGATCTCACGCGGCTTGGGTAGCTCGTCGAAGCGCAGCTCGCTGGGCTCGGCCAGCTCCTCCTCGATGATCTCGTTGCAGAGATCGATGCACTCGTCGCAGATGTAGACGCCGGGCCCGGCGATCAGCTTCTTCACCTGCTTCTGGGACTTGCCGCAGAACGAGCACTTCAAGAGCTCGCCACCGTCTCCGAACTTGGCCACGTCGGTCGCTCCCCCGTTGCGTCCTCTAGCTGGCCCTCGTGATGGGCCCGGTCATGTCTGCAGCCTGTCGCGACGAGATCACATCGTCGATGATGCCGTACTCCTTGGCCTCGTCGGCCGAGAGCACGAAGTCGCGTTCGGTGTCCTTGTGGATCTTCTCGACCGGCTGGCCGGTGTGGTAGGCCAGGATCTCGTCGAGCAGGGCGCGCATGCGGAGGATCTCCTTCGCCGCCAGCTCGACGTCGGTGGCCTGGCCGCCGGCCTGGCCCCACGGCTGGTGGAGCAGCACCCGGGTGTGGGGCAGCGCCAGCCGCTTGCCCGGGGCGCCCGCCGCCAGCAGCACCGCGGCGGCCGAGGCCGCCTGCCCGAAGCAGATGGTGCTGATGTCGGGCTTGATGAACCGCATCGTGTCGTAGATCGCGAACAGCGCCGTGATGTCGCCACCGGGGCTGTTGATGTAGATGTTGATGTCCTTGTCCGGGTTGTCGGACTCGAGGTGGATCAGCTGGGCGCAGATCAGGTTGGCGATCGTGTCGTCGATCGGGGTGCCCAGGAAGATGATGTTCTCCTTGAGCAGCCGGCTGTAGAGGTCGTACGCCCGCTCGCCCCGGTTGGTCTGCTCGACAACGGTCGGCACCAGGTAGTTGCGGATGACGGCCTGGTGCTGGCCGATCACGTCGTGTCGCAGGATGGGGTCGATCACCGGGCGTCGGTCTCCGTCTCGTCCGTCTCGTTGGTCTCGTCACCGGCCGCGCCGGACTCGTCGTCCGGCACGTCGGTCTCGTGCTCGTCGGTCTGCGGGCTGATCTCGAGATCGGCCCGGTCGATGGCGCGACCGTCCTCGTCGACGATCTCGACCCGCTCCAGGAGCCAGTCGAGTGCCTTGCGCTTGCGTACATCGGAGCGTACAGCCGCGAGCTGCCCCCCGCGTTCGAACTCCGCCCGCACCTTGGCCGGGGTCTCGCCGACCCGCTCGGCCACCTCCCGGAGCTCGGCGTCGAGGTCGTCGTCGTCGCACTCGATCTGCTCGGCCTCGGCGACGGCGCGCAGCGCCAGGTCGACCTTGGCCGACGTCTCGGCCCCCTCCCGCAGCTCCGTGGTCAGGTCCTCCGACGACTTGCCCGTGACGGCGAGCCACTGCTCGGCGGTGATCCCCTGGGCCTGGAGCCGCATGGCCAGCTCCTGGG
Organism: Acidimicrobiales bacterium; assembly: GCA_035693765.1. Taxonomy (GTDB): domain Bacteria; phylum Actinomycetota; class Acidimicrobiia; order Acidimicrobiales; family VFJN01; genus ZC4RG19. Next base: position 2,376 of record DASSGC010000299.1, on the reverse strand, counting down.
CCCGGTGGTTCATCTCGTGCGTGACGAGCGCCTCGGGCACCTCGTCCTCGACGAGCTTGGCCAGCGCCTGGCCGGTCGCCTCCCGCAGGGCGCCCTGGGCCTGGGCCCGGCGCACCAGCGAGGAGCGGTCACGGATCGACCGGCGGAGCGCCTCGATGGTGTCGAACTCGGAGTTCTCGGACGCCCACGCGTCGTCGGCGTCGGGCAGCACCCGCTCACGGACCTGCTTGACCAGCACCTTGAACCGGAGCTGGCGTGCCTCGTCGGGGTCGGGGTGGGTGGCGCCGAACTCGAGGATGTCGCCCGCCTTCGCCCCCCGGAGCTGCTCGTCCAGCTCGGCGGTCACGGCCCCGCTGCCGACCGTGTAGCTGTAGTCGTCGGCGGTGAGCCCGTCCTGGGCCTCGCCGTCGAGCGTGCCGGTGATGTCGATCGTGACCGCGTCGTCGTCGCGGGCCGGCCGGTCGACGTCCGCGAAGGTCGCCTGGACCTGGCGCATCCGGTCGATCTGGGCGTCGATCTCCTCGTCGCTCACCTCCGGCCGGGGGATCTCGACCCGCAGGCCGCCGTACCCGGGCACGTGCACCACGGGCCGCACCTCGACCACGGCGTCGAAGGGGATGGGCCCGGCGTCCTCGCCCGAGGTGATGTCGATGTGCGGTGCGTCGATCGCGTCGACGTCGTTGTCGGTGATGGCCTGGGCGTAGTACTCGGGCAGGGCGTCGTGCAGCGCCTGCTCACGCCCCACCTGGGCGCCCAGCCGGCGCTCCAGCACCTTGCGCGGCGCCTTCCCCGGGCGGAAGCCCGGGATGCGGACCTCGCGCGAGATCTTGCGGAAGGCGTCGTTGATGGCCTTGTCGAACTCGTCCTCGTCGACCTCGACGGAGAGCTTGACCTTGTTTCCCTCGAGGGGTGCGACGGTGGTCTTCACAGAGGCGTGAGTGTAACGGGGGTGTGTCTAACCCCCGACAATGCCCGCCCACCAGGGCCGCGGCCGGCGCCCCCGGGCCGGTGGCCACGGTCCGGGCGGGTCCCGGGTGGCGGGTCCGGTCCCGGCACCCCGGCCCTCGCCGTCTTCCACGGGCCGGACGCCCACGTGTCCCCCGGCTGGTACCCGGCCAAGGCCGAGCACGGGTGCGTGGGCGCCCGGGCGACGGCGCGCCTGGCGGTCGAGCCGCCACCGGGCGGAGGCGCCTCCCGACCGCCGGTCAGGCGAGCGCCTCCAGGATCTCCCCCCAGGCCGCCAGCGCGACGAGGTGGCCCGCACCCGCCACCACCCGCAGCGACGCCCCCGGCACCCGGGCCACGTACCACTCGCCGTGCGCCGGTGGGACGATCACGTCGTCCGCCCCGTAGAACGCCGTCGTGGGCGCGCCGACGGCGGACGGGTCGAAGCCCCAGGGCACGACCGTGTACGAGACGATGTCGGCCGCCATGCCCAGCGCACCCTGCGCGAAGGCCACGTCGAGCATGCCCGCGAGCCGGGCGCCCGCCGCAGGGTCGGCGGCCAGCACCGCCGCGTCGGCGGGGCCGGTGGCGACCGTGGCCACCCGGGCGTCCCGGGGCGCGCCGACCACCTCGCCGAACGCGGGGGCGAGCGCCGCCGTGGCGCCGCCGGGGTCGGCCCGGAGCTGGTCGAGCATGGCCGCGTGCTCGGCGGGGATCCAGGGGACCTCCTCGTGGGGGGCGGGCGTGGCGACCACCGCCACCGCCCGCACCACGGCGGGATGCCGGGCCGCGAGCGCGAGCGCGACGCGGCCACCGGCCGACCACCCGGCCACCGCCACCTCGCCGAGGCCCAGCGCGGCGAGCACCGCGGCCAGGTCGTCGGCGAAGCCCGTGATCGTCGGCGCCGTGCCTGCGCCCAGCGGGGTCGAGCCCCCGTACCCCGGCCGGTCGACGCTCACCAGCCGGACGCCGGCCGCCGCCGTGGCCGCCGGGTCGGGATCGAGGTGGCTCGATCCGGGCGCCGCATGGCACAGGACCACGACCGGTCCGGCGGGATCGCCGTACTCGGCGGCGGTGGCGGTGCGGCCGTCGGGGAGGTCGACGCGGTGCTCGGCGGTCGGAGGGCCGACGCGGGTGTCGGTCGTGTCGTGGCTCATGCGGGCATCGTGCGCCCGCACGGCGACACCGTCCTGTCACCGTCTCCGCGGGATTCCGGGAATCGCCGGAGGCGGCCTCGGATACGCTCCCGGACCGCGAGGACTCCGGGGAGTGGCGCAGTGGTAGCGCACCTGCTTTGGGTGCAGGAGGTCGGGGGTTCGAATCCCCCCTCCCCGACGCCGCGGTCAGCCGGCGCCCACGTCTCCGACCGGCGCCCACCGGTCAGCGGGCCGCATGTGTGACGGGTCCCGGGGTGCGGCAGACTGTGACGTC
>DASSGC010000298.1:0-2578 GCA_035693765.1 Acidimicrobiales bacterium | reverse complement strand
CTGTTAGGACCCGCGCCCAGTGGGAGACGGAAAGCGAGAGCTTCATCAAGGAGGTTCGCTCGCGGCCGCTCGTCCTTGTTCTCGTGGCCAACGATGACTCACCGCTCGCCACCGAGTTGACCCAGCTCGACGGCGTTCGACGAGTGGCGCTATGAGCTGGGAACGCGGACGTGCCGGCATCGAGCGCCTCATCACGGCCGGCGAGCTCGAACGTGTGACGCCCTCCGACGAAGTGGCCTCGCGCCTGCTCGCTGATGCAGAAGCCACACAGCCCTCGCGTCCAAGGGCATCGAGGACGACCCCGCCGGGGCCCGTCAGCTCAGCTACGACGCGCTAAACCGAAGTTGCGTGGCTGATGTTGAGTGAACCCCCTGCTGGGCAGGGGGTTCGTGTCGTGCGGGTGCGGGTTGTCTGTCTACGCGAGGGTGGTGGGCACGGTGGCGTCGATGAGCTGGTAGGCCCGGCGTTGGGTGGGGGTGGGCGTGGCGAGCTTGTCGATGGTGACGCCGCTGTCGGCGAAGACGATGGTGTCGCGGGTCAGGGTGGCGAGGTGGTCGATGAGGGTGGCGAAGCTGTGGGCGGGTTCGCCGGTGGTGGTGCGCCGGCGGGTGGCTTTGGCGTGGGCGGCCGGGGAGCGTTGGGCGGGGGCGACGGGGTCGGTGCGCTGGGGTGGGTGTTCGTCGGTGAAGCACAGCGGCGCCCAGGCCCGGCGCAGGTGCCAGACCAGGTAGGCGGCGAGCATGCAGAGGAAGACGTGGGCGCGTACCCGGGTCTCGAGGTGGTGGTGGATGGGGCGCAGGTCCAAGTCGATGGTCTTGAGGCTGCGGAAGTCGCGTTCGACGTTGGCGAGTGCCTTGTAGGCCTCGACGACGCCGGGGGCGTCGAGGCGGTCGGCGTCGAGGCTGGTGCGCAGCACGTAGATGCCATCGAGGGCGGCTTCGGCGGCGATCTGGTCGGTCTTTCGCTGGAAGCTGAAGTGGCCGTCGGCGATGTCGAGGTCGAAGTGTTTGGCCATGCGGTAGTGGTTGGCGTGGCGGCCGACGCGCTGGCCGATCTTGGCCGGGTCCCGCAGCCGCCCCGCCTGGACGGCGGCAGCGATCTTGTCGAGCTCGGTCTCGGTGGCGGCGAGCAGCTCGCTGCGTTTGCGGGCTCGTTGGGCGGCCAGGGCGGGGTTGCGGCAGGCCACGAGGCGTTCGCCGGGATAGTCGGGATGGGTGATCTCGGCCAGGTTGGTGTCGTCGAACAGCGACAGCTGCAGGGGCCCGTTGTCGGCGGCCAGGCGGGCGATGGCGGGCGCACGCAGGGCGGTGATCCAGTCCAGGTCGCCGTCGTGGTCGCGCAGCGCCGTGATGCGGGCGGTGGTGATCATGCCCCGGTCGCCCACCAGCGCGATGTCGGCCAGCCCGAACCGGTCGGTCACCGTCTCGACGGCGCTGATGAACGCGGTCGGGTCGGCGGTGTTGCCACCGAACACCTCGACGGCGACGGGCCGGCCCGCGTCGTCGGTCAACAGGCCGTATTCGATCTGGTCCCGGCCCGCCTTGTGATCCCGGCTGAACCCACGGGCCGCGAGGGGACAGCAGTGGCCTTCCATCCACGAAGAGGACAGATCGAAATACGCCAGGCCGCCCGACCGCAGGTGCCGGCGGGCCAGGGCAGCTTCGATGTCGGGCTGGCGACCGGCCAGCCAGTCCATGGCCGCGTACACCTCGTCGGTCGACGCCCCGGCGACGTCGAGATCGGCGGCCAGAGTGGTGTCGACCCACCAGCGGGTCGTGGCCAGCTTGGAGGCGGGCCGACACACCCGGGCCACCACCACCGCCAGCGCCAGGTCCCGTTCCCGACATGGTGACCCCAACAGCTCTGGGAACCCCAACCGGCGCGCCTGGGCCCACACAGCGGCGACATGGCCATGCGGCAGCGACCGGGTGATCTCGAAGCCCTCACCGGCGGCCACCAGCTCTTCACCTTTGAGCGCCAGGCGGATCACCTCGATCACCTCTGTCGGCAGGTGTGACAGGTTGGCGAGGGTCTCGTTGCGGACCTTGCCGCCCTCCCGATACGAGCGGCGCAGCAGATGGGTCTCGTACACCCGGTCCTTGTAGTGACGACGAGTTGTCGCCACATGCATGGCACCACCACGCCTAGTCACGGCTTGATACTACAACAGACCGCCACCCATGTCACCTATTTAGTGACTACACCACGTGGCCAAACCGCGCCCCAAAGTGCAGGTCAGCAACCATCTCCCGGCTCACAACGCCCGTAACTTCGGTTTAGACAGACCCGGGCGACGACCGTGGTCAGCCAGGCCTTGAAGTTGTCGACGTCGTCGGCCCCGGCCCGGTTGACCCGCTCCCACGCGTCCTGCACGGCGTCGTCGGCTTCGGCGAGCGAGCCCAGCATCCGGTAGGCGACGGCTCGCAAGTGGGTCCGGTGCTCCTCGAACCGGCTGGCGAGCCAGTCGTTGTCCATCACGCGTCCCGCGTGTCCCTCCCGTCCCTCCGAGCCGAGCGTCATCGGGTGCGGGCGAAGCGGGCGACGGCCAGGGCCGAGAAGACCGCCAGCATGCCGGCGC
>DASSGC010000297.1:0-2777 GCA_035693765.1 Acidimicrobiales bacterium | reverse complement strand
CCGTCGTCGCCACCACCGCAGGCGGCGACGCCCACGGTGAGCGGCACGAGCGTGGCGGCGACGCGCCGGTACGCGCGGCGTCGCCCGCGACCTCTGATGTTCCCCATGGCGGCCATTATGGCCCCCGCCGTGCGCCGTCCGGTTCGCTGCGCGCGACCGGATGGTGACGAGGGTTCTGGTGACGGGATCGGTGGCCAGCCAACCGATCGCGTCACCGGAACCGGCGCGAGCGCGGTCCGGTGGGTCGGCCGGGCCGGGGTGCCCCACCGCGGCACGCCGACCTGGGAGAGTGGTGCGGTGGCGGAGCACGTCGCGACGGCGCGTCTGGCGGACCTGACGATCGCCCTGTCGCTGGCCACCGACCTGGGCACGGGTCAGCCCATGGACCACGGGTTGCGCACGTGCTGGCTGTCGCTGGCGGCCGCGGAGGCGCTGGGCCTCGACGACGCGGCGCGATCGTGCGTGTACTACGTCGCCCTGCTGCGGTTCGTGGGCTGCACGTCGGGCGCGTCGGAGACGGCGGTGCTCGCCGGCGGTGACGACGTCGGCTTCAACGCCGCGATGGCCCCCGTGGTCAACGCGCCGGCGGGGGAGGGCCTGCGGTGGTTCGTGCGCCACCTGGCCGAGGACCTGCCGCTGCACCGTCGGGTCGGCCGGGTGCTGCACGCGCTGGGCGACCCGGGCTCGGAGCACCGCAGCCTGTCGGGCCACTGCGAGGTCGCCGCCCGGCTGGCCGCCCGCCTGCACATGGCCGATCCCGTCTGCGACGCGCTCGCCCACGCGTACGAGCGGTGGGACGGCAAGGGTCATCCCGACGGCCTGGCGGGCGACGAGGTGCCCCTCGCGGTCCGCGTGGTCGCCGCCGCCCGGGACGCCGAGCTGTGGACCCGCCTCGCGGGCTGGGCGGCGGCCACCGAGGTGCTCGGGCAGCGGCGCGACCGCACCCTCGACCCGGCGGTGGTCGACGCCCTGCTCGCCGGCGGCGAGGCCTGGCTGGCCGGCATCGGCGACGACCCGTGCGCGGCGGTCCAGGACGCCGAGCCCGGCGATCCGCTGACGATCGACGGCGACGGGCTCGACGCGGCGCTCGCCGCGGTGGCGGACTTCACCGACCTGAAGGTGCCGTCCCTGCGGGGCCACTCGCCCGGCGTCGCGGCGCTCGTGCGCGCCGCGGCCGCGGTGGCGGGCGTGCCCCCGGACACCGCCACGATGCTGCGGCGCGCGGCGCTGGTGCACGACGTCGGGCGGGTGGGCATCGCCAACGGGATCTGGGACCGCCCCGGTCCACTCACCAGCGGGCAGTGGGAGCGGGTCCGGCTGCACCCGTACCTGGGCGAGCGCGTCCTGCGGCGCTGCACGATCCTGGCGCCGCTGGCGGACGTCGCGGCGCACCACCACGAGCGCGCCGACGGCTCCGGCTACCACCGTGGCGCATCCGGCGACCAGATCGGGTTCGGCGCGCGGCTGCTGGCCGCGGCCGACGCCTACCACGCCATGACCGAGGACCGGCCCCACCGGCCGGCGCTGCACCCGGCGGACGCCGCCACCCTGCTCGTCGAGCAGGTCGACGGCGGCCGCTTCGGCCGCAAGGAGGTCGACGCCGTGCTCCAGGCGGCCGGCCAGACGAGCCGCCCACCGAACGTGGCGCGCCCGGCGGACCTGACCGAGCGCGAGATCGACGTGCTGCGCCTCATCGCCCGGGGCCGGTCGAACCGGGGCATGGCCGCGACGCTCGGGATCTCCCCCAAGACCGTCGGGCACCACGTCGAGCACACCTACGCCAAGGCCGGGGTCAGGACCCGCGCCGGCGCGGCGCTGTTCGCCATGGAGCACGGCCTGCTCCCGCGCTGAACCGGCGAGGTGATGGGGCGAACGCCCGATGCCCGGCGGCGGCGGCGATCCCCGGCGCACGGGTGCACGTGCTCGACGGCCACGGCCACTTCGCCCCCAGGACCGATCCAGCGAAGGTCGCCCGCGTCGTCCGGGACTTCGTCGGGTCGTGAGGCCGCGGGGCGGCCGGGCCGGGTCAGCGCCTCCGGATGGGATGGCGGTCAGCAGCTCCGCGGCGGGCGGACGTGGCGGCGTGCCGCGCCCCCGTCGAGCGCGGCGGGCGCGGCGGGCCGGGTGGCGACGGACCGGGCTCCCCGCACGCCCGGGCCGGAGCGCTCGGCCACGCCGGTCACCACCAGGGCCACGATCAGCACGGCGCGCCACCACTCGTCCCGCCGCACGAAGGGGTCGAGGGGCGTCACGGGTGAGATCTGCACAGCGGGACCGATGCACCCTTTGTACCCGCGGTCGCCGGATCGGCCCAGGCCCGTTTTCCGCCAGGCCCCGGCGCGCCGTCCTTCAGCGGCGGGTGTCGTCGCCGAGGGCCGCCGCGAGCTGGCCGCGGTCACGGATGCCGAGCTTCACGTAGGTGTGGTTGAGGTGGCTCTCGACGGTGCGCACCGAGATGGTCAGCGCGGTGGCGATCTCGGGGCTGGTGCGGCCCCGCGCCGCCAGGCCGGCGATCTCCCGCTCCCGGTCGGTGAGGGTCGACACGGCGGGGGCACGGTCGAGGCGGGCGAGCAGGGGTGTGGCGGCGTTCTCGCACTGCGCGGCGAGCCGTCGCGCCTGGGCGAGCGAGGCGGCGAGGTCGCGGTGCCTGCCCGCGTCGCGGTGGACCTCGGCGGCGGCGGCCGCGGCCTCGGCCGCCGGCAGGCGGGCTCCGAGGGCGGCGAAACGGGCGGCGGCGCCGTCGAGGCCGGCGCCGTCACGCTGCGCCAGCGCGCCGG
>DASSGC010000296.1:0-5435 GCA_035693765.1 Acidimicrobiales bacterium | reverse complement strand
AGGGGGCGGGGTGCCTGTCCGCCCGCCCGCCCCGCCCCCCTGGCTGTCCTGTACGGAACGGGATCCGATCGGATCCCGTTCTTCGCGTTCCGCCCCAGGATCCGGGGGAGGTCCGATCCCGCGGCGACGCCCGGACCTGCGCTGGCTACCGTGAGGCCATGTACGCCTCCGCCCACCAGGGGCCCGCCGCGCCGCCGACCGAGCGAGCCGGCGTGGGGCTCGCGCTCGTGGGGGCCGGCATCGTGGTGGGGCTGCTGAGCCTCCTGGTCCTCCCGTGGACCGAGGTGGACGGCGGGACCTTCTCGTTCCTCGACATCCGCGACGCGGTGTCCGAAGCGGCGGATCCCACCGAGGTGGTGCCGGACGTCGCCTGGTACTACCTCGAGTGGGCGGCCTTCGCGACCTTCGCGGTGACGGTCCTGCTGGCCGCGCTGGCGGCGATCGGCCTGCGCTCCGGGGCCACGAGGGTGGTCCGGACGCTGGCGGTGGTGGCGGCGCTGGGTGCCTGCGTCGTGCACTACATCGGCGTCTGGCAGCTCTTCGTCGACGACGGCGACCCCGCCTTCGGCACGCTGGTGCTCTACGCGGCCTACGCCCTGATGCTGGCCGGTGCCGCCGTCGGCCCCCGGACGCTCGCGCCGGCGTCCGCGCCCTGGCCGCCGGTGCGTCCCGACGCCCCCACCCGGCCGGGCCCCGGCCCCGGCGCCCCGGGCCGGACGGCAGGCCGCGGCGATGCCGCGCCGCCGCCGGTGCCGCCCCGATCCACGCTGCCCCCGCCGCCGGGCGGGCCCCCGCCGGGCCGGACCATGCCGCGTGCCCGGCCGCCGGGCCATGTCAAGGGCCCGCCGCCCGGGCGGTGAACCGCGGGGCGGGTCCCCCGCCGGGCCGGACCATGCCGCGTGCCCGGCCGCCGGGCCGTGTCAAGGGTCCCCGCCGGGCCGGGGCGTGACGGCGCCGGGTGCGGGCTCGGCCGTCACACCCCCTCGGTAGGTTGTCGGCGTGGCCACCGCGCTCTTCTCGCCGCCCGTGCGGGCGTGGTTCGAGACCAGCTTCGCCGCGCCGACGCCGGCACAGTCGCAGGGCTGGCCGGCGATCGCCGGCGGCGACCACACGCTGGTGCTGGCGCCCACCGGCTCGGGCAAGACGCTCGCCGCCTTCCTGTGGGGCATCGACCGCCTCGTCCGGGGGGCCGCCCGGGCGGAGGGACGGCCCGAGGGGACACGCATCGTCTACGTCTCCCCGCTTCGGGCGCTGGCGGTCGACGTCGACAAGAACCTGCGGGCGCCGATCGCCGGCATCCGGGCCGCAGCCGAGCGGCTGGGCGAGCCGTTCCGCGAGCCCTCGGTCGGGATGCGGACGGGCGACACGCCCGCGGACGCCCGCCGCCGGCTGGCCCGCCACCCGCCCGACATCCTCATCACCACGCCCGAGTCGCTCTACCTCATGCTGACCTCGGCGGCGCGCGACACCCTGCGGGGGGTCGAGGCGGTGATCATCGACGAGATCCACTCGCTGGTGCCGACCAAGCGGGGGTCGCACCTGGCGGTGACCCTCGAACGCCTGGCCGACCTGTGCGACGCGCCGCCGCAGCGCATCGGCCTGTCGGCCACCCAGCGGCCGCTCGACGTGGTGGCCGCGTTCCTCGGCGGCCGGCACGACACGCCGTCGGGCCCCCGCCCCCGCCCGGTGACCATCGTCGACGCAGGGATGCGCAAGCCGCTCGACGTCGAGGTGGTGGTGCCGGTCGACGACATGGGCGACCTCGGGACCGTCACGGCCGACCCGGCGGCCGGCGGCGACGGCCTCGACGGCCCCGCGCCGGGCGTCCTCGCGGCTGCGCCCGTGCGCCGGTCGATCTGGCCGGCGATCCACCCCCGCCTGCTCGAACTGGTGGAGTCCCACCGGTCGACCCTCATCTTCGTCAACGCGCGCCGCCTGTCCGAGCGGCTGGCCGCCCGGCTCAACGAGCTGTGGCGTGACGGCGAGAACCGCGCCGCCGAGGCGATGGGCACGTCGGGCCCGGCCGAGGGCGACGAGCTGGTCAAGGCCCACCACGGCTCGCTGTCGCGGGAGCGCCGCCTGCAGATCGAGGACGACCTGAAGACCGGGCGGCTGCGGGGCCTGGTCGCGACGTCCAGCCTCGAGCTGGGCATCGACATGGGCGCCGTCGATCTGGTGGTGCAGGTCGAGTCGCCGGGTGCGGTCAGCCGGGGGCTGCAGCGCATCGGCCGGGCGGGGCACCAGGTGGGCGAGCCGAGCAGGGGCAAGCTGTTCCCGAAGCACCGCCACGACCTGCTGGAGGCGGCGGTGGTGGTGCAGCGCATGGTCGACGGGCAGATCGAGTCGACCCGGTACCCGCGCAACCCGCTCGATGTGCTGTGCCAGCAGATCGTGGCCATGGTGGCGCTCGACGACTGGAAGGTCGACGACCTGGCGGCCCTCGTCCGGCGGGCGGCCCCGTTCGCCGAGCTGTCCGACGAGGTGCTCGACGCCGTGCTCGACCTGCTGTCCGGCCGCTACCCGTCCGACGAGTTCGCCGAGCTGCGGCCCCGCATCGTGTGGGACCGGGTCGAGGGGGCGGTCCGCGCCCGGTCGGGGGCCCAGCGGCTGGCCGTGACCAACCCGGGCACGATCCCGGACCGCGGGTTGTTCGGCGTGTTCCTGCCCGACGGCGCCCGGGTGGGCGAGCTCGACGAGGAGATGGTCTACGAGAGCCGGGCCGGCGAGACCTTCCTGCTGGGCGCGACCACGTGGCGCATCGAGGAGATCACCCACGACCGGGTGGTGGTCACGCCGGCGCCGGGCCAGCCCGGCAAGATGCCGTTCTGGCACGGCGACGGCCCGGGGCGACCGCTGGAGCTGGGCCGGGCCCTCGGCGCGCTGGTGCGCGAGCTGCGCGGCGTGCCGCGGTCCGAGGCGGTCGCCCGGCTGCGGTCGGTGCACGGCCTCGACGAGCGGGCGGCGGCCAACCTCGTCGCCTACCTCGACGAGCAGGGCGAGGCGACGGGGGCGGTGCCCGACGACCGGACGATCGTGGTGGAGCGCTTCCGCGACGAGATCGGTGACTGGCGGGTCTGCATCCTGTCGCCGTTCGGGGCCCAGGTGCACTCGCCGTGGGGCATGGCCATCAAGGCCCGCCTGGCCGAGCGGTGGGGCGTCGACGTCGAGATGATCTGGAGCGACGACGGCATCGCCATCCGGCTGCCCGAGGCGCTCGACGACGTGGGGCTCGGTGCGGACGTGGTGGCGCTCGACCCCGACGAGGTGGCCGACGTGGTGGTGGGCGAGCTGCCCAACACGGCCCTGTTTGCCACCCGCTTCCGCGAGGCGGCGGCGCGGGCCCTCCTGCTGCCCCGCCGCCGGCCCGACCGGCGCACGCCGTTGTGGCAGCAGCGCCAGCGGTCGGCCGACCTGCTGGCCGTGGCGGGTCGCTACCCGAGCTTCCCGATCCTGCTCGAGGCCACCCGGGAGTGCCTCAACGACGTGTTCGACGTGCCTGCGCTGCGTGAGGTGCTGGGCGACATCCGGTCGCGGCGGGTGCGGCTGGTCGAGGTCGAGACGCCGCACGCCTCGCCCTTCGCCCAGTCGCTGCTGTTCGGCTGGATCGCCGTGTACATGTACGAGGGCGACGCGCCGCTGGCCGAGCGGCGGGCGGCCGCCCTGGCGCTCGACCGCGAGCTCCTCGACGACCTGCTGGGTGCCGACGAGCTGCGCGAGCTGCTCGACCCCGGCGCGCTGGCAGATCTGGAGCTGGAGCTGCAGTCGCTCGCCGACGGGCGCCGCGCCCGCGACGTCGACGAGGCCCACGACCTGCTCCGCCGGCTGGGCCCGCTGTCGCTGGACGAGCTCGACGCCCGCTGCGAGGGCGACCAGGCGGCGGCGTGGGCCGACCAGCTCGTGGCCGAGCGGCGGGCGTTCCCCGCGGCGATCGCGGGCGACGACCGGGTGGCGGCGGCCGAGGACGCCGGGCGCCTGCGCGACGCGCTGGGCGTGCCGCTCGTGGCCGGGCTGCCCGCCGCCTTCACCGAGGTGGTGGGGGCGCCGCTGGTGGAGGAGGCACGGCGCTTCGCCCGCACCCACGGGCCGTTCACCACCGCCCAGTTCGCCGCCCGCTACGGCGTCACCGGCGAGCGGGCGCGCGCCGCGCTGGCGGCGCTCGAGGACGAGGGCCGGGTCGTCCAGGGCGAGCTGCGGCCCGACGGCGTCGAGCGCGAGTGGTGCGACGTCGACGTGCTGCGCCTGCTCCGGCGGCGGTCGCTCGCCCGGCTCCGCCATGAGGTCGAGCCTGTCGACGGGCCGACGCTGGCCCGCTTCCTCCACGAGTGGCACGGCATCGGGTCGTCCCGGCGGGGCGTCGACGCCCTCGTCGACGTGCTCGGGCAGCTCCAAGGCGCCCCCGTCCCGGCGTCGGTGCTGGAGTCCGAGGTGCTGCCCGCGCGGTTGGCCGAGTACCGCCCGGCCGACCTCGACGCCCTGTGCACGGCGGGCGAGCTGGTGTGGGTGGGGGCCGGAGCCATCGGCGCCAACGACGGTCGGGTGCGCCTGGTGTTCCGCGATCAGGCCGGGCTGCTGGTGCCGACCTCGGCCGAAGCCGGCGACATGCCCGACCAGCCGACCCACCGGGCGCTGCTCGACGGGTTGGCGCGGCAGGGCGCGTCGTTCTGGGGCGACCTGGTGCGGGCCGTCCAGGAGGCCGGGCTGCCCTACGACGACGCCAGCGTGCTCACGGCGCTGTGGGACCTGGCCTGGGCCGGATTGGTGACGAACGACTCGTTGGCGCCGCTGCGTGCGGTCGTCGGGGGCAAGGTCCGCAAGGCCGCGGGGCGGCGGCGCCCGGCGGTGGGGCGGCTGGCCCGGCTCGGCCCGCCTGCTGCGGCGGGGCGCTGGTCGCTGGTGGCGCCGCTGCTCGATCCCCGGCCGTCCCCGACCGAGGTGGCGCACGCCCGGGCCGGGCAGCTCGCCGAGCGCCACGGGGTGCTCACCCGCGAGGCGGCGTTGGGGGAGGGGACCGAGGGCGGGTTCGCCGGCGTCTACCCGGTGCTGCGCGCCCTGGAGGAGAAGGGCCGGCTCCGGCGCGGCTACTTCGTGGCGGGGCTGGGGGCGGCGCAGTTCGCGCTGCCCGGGGCGGTAGACCGGCTCCGGTCGGCGCGGCGCGATCCCGACCCGCCGCCCGACGCCGACAGCGACGCGCCGCTGGTGGCGCTGGCCGCCACCGACCCGGCGCAGCCGTACGGCGGGGCGCTGCCGTGGCCGGAGTCCGGCGGCCGGCCCGCGCGCGCCGCGGGCGCGCTGGTCGTCCTGGCCGCCGGCGAGCCGGTCGCGTTCGTGGAGCGCGGCGGGCGCTCGCTGTGGACCTTCCCGGCCGCCACCGACCACCCCGCCTGGCCGGCGGCCCTGGCGGCCCGGGTGGCGGCCGGCACCGTCCGGTCGCACGA
>DASSGC010000295.1:0-3925 GCA_035693765.1 Acidimicrobiales bacterium | reverse complement strand
CAAAGCGCAACACGGCCGCTGCGGCCTGTGCGCGGACCTGCTCCTGCACGCCGATCGAGAGCCCCACACTCCCGAGGAATGGCGCCAGTGGCACCGCACCACCCGCAAAGCGATCACCAGGCAGATCATCATCGCACGCGGGAAGGACGGCAGGCCGGACGACACCCCGACCCGTCTGGTACACACCTCCTGCCACCGCCAAGCCGGTGGCGACGGAGACTACCGGTATCTATCTGCATCCGAGCCGCTCTCGGGGCTTGCTTGAGCCGGATGCGGTTGGCACCGCACGTCCGGTTGTATGTCCCGTGCCTGGTTATGTTGAGGGACGCCACCGGCGCGACCGGGTCCTCTTGCAACGACGCGATGTCCGGTAACGAGCGCTCAACATAATCAGAGGCCGTGGAGGAAGGCGAGGAGGGTGTCGGAGGGTCGGTATCTGCCGGGCTTGACGCCGAGTGGCGCGGTCCGGGCGATGGCCTTCTCCTTGAGCGCGGGGTCGGCGTGTTCGTAGATGTGGGTGGTCAGGGTGGTCTCGTGGCCGAGCAGCAATGCGATGGTGGCGATGTCGACGCCCTTGGCCCGCCAGAGCATCGCCGCGGTGTGGCGGAGCGTGTGCGGGGTGACGCGTTTGGCCGTCAGCGACGGGCAGTCGGTGGCTGCCGTGTCGGCGTGCTTGGAGACCAGTAGTCCGACGGTGTAGCGGCTGAGCTGTCGGCCTTGGCGAGTCGGGAACAGCGGGTCCTCGGGCGCGCCGCAACGTTCGGTGAGCCATTGACGCAGGACCGCAACGGTCTCGCCGGTCAGCGGCGTTGCACGTTTCTTGCGTCCCTTGCCCAGGACCCGGATGTGGCGGCCGGTGCCGAGGTGGACGTCGCCGACGTGCAGGCCGACGAGCTCGGAGACGCGCACGCCGGTCTGGATCATCAGCGTCAGCACTGCGCGGTCGCGGCGGCCGAGCCAGGTGCCGTGGTCGGGCGCGGCGAGCAGCGCCTTGATCTCGTTGAGGTCGAGGTAGCAGACGGTGTTGCGCTCGTGGCGCTTGGTCGGAATCGCCATCACCCGTGCGATCGTGTGCGCGTGCTCGGGATGTTCGAGCGCAGCGAATCGGTAGAACGAGTGGATCGCCCCGAGGCGCGCGTTGCGGGTGCGCGCACTGTTGCCGCGATCGCGTTCGAGATGGGTGAGGAAGGCGCCGATCAACGGCGCGTCGAGGTCGTCGATGTCCAGCTCGAACGGCTGCTTGCCGGTCTGGGCGTGCGCGAAGCGCAGCAGCAGTTTGAACGTGTCGCGGTAGGCGGCGATGGTCTGCGGGCTGGAGTTGCGCTGGGTGATCAGCCGGTCGGTGAAGAACGCCTGCAGCGCGGGCGCGATCGCCGTCATGACAGCACCCCGGGCAGCTGCTCCAGGCGTCGGCCGATCAGCTCGAGCAACTCGGGCACCGCCTCCAAGTACCAGTAGGTGCTGGCCGGGTCGGTATGCCCCAAGAACGTGGACAGCAGCGGCATCCGCCGGTCGATGTCCTCACCGGCGCGATACCAGTCGAGCAGCGTGTGCACGGCGAATGCATGCCTGAGGTCGTGCGGACGGGGCCGGACCCGGGTGCCGCGGCCTTCCAGACCAACCTCACCGATCAGCTTGGTGAAGGTCTGATTGAGCTCTGCGCGGGCCATCCGTCGTCCCCTGGCGGAGATGAAAAACGCTGGCGTGCAGGGCGTCGGGAAGTGAGCGTCGCGCTGACCGGCGTAGGCACGAAGCGCGCTGACCGTGCTCTCGTGCAGCGGGACCTCTCGCTGCTTGTTCTGCTTGCCCGCGCGCACGTGCAGCGCGCCGTGGGTGAGGTCGACGTCTTGGCGGTCGAGCGCGAGTGCCTCCCCGGGGCGACAGCCGGTGACGGCCAGCAGCCCGATCAGCGTCTCGTGACGTGCCGCGCGCAGCGGTGGCCTGAGCTCCCGCGCGGCCGCCATCAACGACGCGATCTCCTCGTCGGAGTAGATGTATGGGGCGATCCGCGGACGGTGCCCGGGCAGCAGGTCTATGGGCGGGACCTCGCTCGCGGGGTCGATTGTGGCCAGGTGCCGGGCGAATCCGCGGGCGACCGTGAGCCGTTGGCGCCAGGTATGAGGGTGCGCGTTCACGGGGATCCGCGCCCAGGCGAGCGCCAGCTCGGTGGTGATCCTCTGTGCGCCGGCCCGTTCGAGGAACTCGACGAACCCTTCGAGCAGCCGCCCGTCCTGGGGCATCGCGAACCCGAGCCGGCGCCGGATCCGCAGATAGTCCTCCAGCGCCGCCCGCAGCATGCTCATGCCGCACCGCCCGGCGACAGCCACGGTCGCGCGAGCGGCCGCAGCGCCTGACGGTCGACCTTGGCGTATATCGCGGTGGTCTTCTGCTCGCGATGCCGCAATACCTGGCCGATCTCAGGCAGCGATGCCCCGGCCCGCAGCATTTCGCAGGCTGCCGTGTGTCGTAGCCGGTGAGCGCCCACCCGGGGCAGCCCGGCTCGGTCACACGCCGCGCGCACGACCCACGCGACCGTGCACCGGTTCAGCCCCTCGCGTGGTGCGGTCACCCGCAAGAACAGAGCCCGACACTCACATCGCGGGCGACGGCGAAGATAGGCCACGATCGCCTCGCCGACATCGGTCGGCAACGGCAGCACGTCCTCGCGGCCGCCCTTCCCGTGAACGAGCAGCAGCCCGGCCCGCCAGTCGAGCTCATCGAGTGTGATCGCTGCGACCTCGCCGGCCCGCAACCCCAGTCGCGTCAACAGCAGCAGGATCGCGAAGTCACGCCGCCCGACGAGCCTGCGCCGATCACAGCTGGCCAACAGCCTGCGGACCGCAGCAGGGTCCAGGCCGCGGGGCAGCGTGCGATCCCGCAGATCGGCGACCGAGGGCACCGCCCAGACCAGCGGCGCCGCGATCAGCCCGGCCAGGTGCAGGTAGCGCAACAACGATCGCAGCGCGCAGACCAGATCCCGCGCCCCCGACACGCTGCGCTTCGGGCACTCCCGGGCCAGAAACGAGCTCACCTCCGCCGCGGACAGCCGCTCCAGCCCCAGCTCGTTCGAGTTCTCCCGCCCGGAGAGGAACAACCGCGCGACCGGGCCGTACGCATCGAGCACCGTGTGGTCTGAGAGCCCGCGCTCGATCGACAGGTACCGTCGGTAATCGGCGAGCAACTCCTCCAGCGGGCCCTCCGGCGAATCCGGTGTGGGCGTCGGCGCCGCCCCCAGCCGCCGCAGATACTCCAGCGGCAGCGCCACGCTCTGCGACGACGACCACGACACCAGCCCCGCGGCGCGACGCGCGACGGCGAACCGCTCGGCCTGCTCGCCGGTCAGCTCGCCCACGCCAAACCCCTCGCGCGCCAGCCACCGGCTGAGCCGATCGAACTGATACAGCCGGTCCGCCGCCGCCGAGGGCGAGTACGCCCGAGACGCCAGCCACGACGAGAACCCCGCCGCATACGGCGCCAACGGCCCCGACACCACCGGGACCCACACCATCCTGCCCATCGCTGCCTCCTGCAGACTCGCCGAACACGATGGGCAAAGCCTCGACGCAGGAGCAGCGATTATGTTGAGCGCTCGTTACCGGACATCGCGTCGTTGCAAGAGGATCCGGTCGCGCCGGTGGCGTCCCTCAACATAACCAGGCACGGGACATACAACCGGACGTGCGAGTTGGCCCCGCATCCGGCTCTCCACAAGCCCCGTTGGGTGGGACGTTTCCCTCACGCGCCGATCGGCCATGGTTGGGGGATCTTTGTTCCCCGGTAGTAGTAGCGTCTCGTGTTCACGCCTGCCGGATTGAACAAGACCACCTCCCCGTCGGAGGGCCACCACCGTCGCGGGTGTAACGGCGGCGGAGTTTCTTCCAGGTCGTCTTCGGGTGCTTGCGGCGCAACCATCCGAAGACCCGCT
>DASSGC010000294.1:0-11639 GCA_035693765.1 Acidimicrobiales bacterium | reverse complement strand
CTGCCGGGAGGCAGGGCCGCCGGGCCGCCGGGCCGACCCGGCCGGGAGAACGCACACCGGGCCGCCCCGACGGCGTCGGGGGCGGCCCGGTCCTGGCGGCACGGCGGCACGACCCGGTCGGGCCGCCGCGGCCGGCGGGATGTAGCTCAGCCCGGCAGGCGGATCTCGTCGCCGGCCTCGATGCCGGCCGTGATCTCGATCCAGCCGTCGGCCACGAGCCCGGTCTCGACCGGGACCACGCGATCGGGCGCACCCGCCTGCGCCACCCGCACGGCGGGCGAGCCGTCGTCGTCCACGACCGCGCCGACGGGCACGGCGAGGACACCGTCGCGCCGGGCGTCGACCAGCGTGATCGCGGCCTGGGCGCCGCTGCGCCGCTCCCCCGCGCCCGACTCGCCGGCGCCGAGCACGACGATCAGCTCCACGTCGCCGTCGGTCACGTCCCGGCCGGTGCCGAACACGGTGCCCTGGGACGTCGAGCCGTCGGCCCACTCCAGGTCGACGGTCGCCCCCGGGGCCCAGCCGCCCGCCACGGTCGCGTCGACCTCGGCCACGACGATCCGCTGCTCGGAGCCGATCGTGAGGACCGGTGAGCCCGGCCGGAGCGTGTCGCCCACCTCGGCCTCGTGGCCGAGGACGTCGCCCGCCGCCGTCAGGTACACGACGTCGCCCATCGCCACCACGCCGTCGGGCGAGGTGCGGCCGAGGGCGGTCTCCCATGCCTCGACCGCGGACGCGGTGTCCGCGGTGTACGTCTCGTCGACGTCCAGGCCCGCGCCGTACCCCAGCGCGACGAGGTTCTCCTCGAGCTGGCGGACGTCGGCCCCGTCGTCGACACCCTCCTGGAGCGTGCGCCAGGCCGGCAGGTCGCCGAGCAGCGCGACCACCGGCTGCTGGTCGGCCGTGTAGAGCACCGTGCCCCGGTCGGCGACGGCGCCCACGTCGAGCGCGCTGGTCAGGGTCGCGGTCGGCGCCTCGCCGCCGTCGCCATCGGGATCCCCGGTGCCCGACGGATCGCCGATCCCGGGAGGGCTCCCGTTGCCGCCGGGGCCGCCGGTCCCCGACGGGCCGCCGTCACCGTCCGCGCCGCCGTCACCGAGGGGCCGGCCGTTCTTCGGGGTGCCGTCGGTCGGTTCGTCCGGCGGCGGCTCCTCGCCGGCCGGTCCGCCGTCGCCGGGCGGGTCGGTGGGCCTCGGGTCCGGCGGCGTGGTCGTCGTCGCCGAGGCCGGCGGGCAGGCCGTCGTCGAGGTGGTGCTCGACGTCGAGGTCGACGACGAGCTGCTGCCCGGGACGCAGGGGGTGGTCGTCGGCGACGTGCTGGTCGACGACGTGCTGGTCGACGACGCGCTGGTCGACGACCTGGTGGTGTCGTCGGAGACGTAGGCGACGTTCTCGGTCGGGAGCTCGCCGCCGTCACCGCCGTCGTCCCCCGACCCCGACGGCAGGACGCTGCCACCGTCGGCGTCGACGGCACCCGCGTGGGCCACCGTGCGCTCGCCCGATCGTTGCAGGACGCCCCAGTCCCGGAGCGACGTGGCCAGGTCGCGCGGGGCGACGGCCACGGTCGGGCCCAGCCGGGTCCCGCCGGGCGAGCCGCCGCCGGTGACGGCGGTGACCACCAGCCAACCGGTGGCCAGCAGGCCGGCGGCCAGCAGGACCCGCCGCCGGCGGTCGGCACGCTCGCGGGTCTGTCGGGTCAGGTCGATGGCGGACATCACACCGTCCTCAGGGCGTCGGTGGGGGCAAGGCGGGCGGCGCGGGTGGCCGGGTAGAGGCCGGCGACGGCGCCGATGGCGAGGGCGGCGACCACACCGCCGACGAGACCGACGGCGGGCACCACCACCGCCCATCCCCGGGCCATGTCGTAGGCGGCCGTGACCCCGGCGCCGAGCAGGACCCCGCCGACGCCGCCGGCCGCGGACAGCAGCAGGGCCTCGGCCAGGAACTGCACGCTCACGTGGCGCCGGGTGGCGCCCAGCGCCCGCCGCAGGCCGATCTCGGACCGGCGCTCCAGCACCGAGATCACCATCACGTTGGCGATCCCGACCCCGCCGACCAGGAGCGCGACCGCCCCGAGGCCGAGGAACAGGGCCGTGAAGGCGTTGCTCGCCGCCGCCCGGGCCTCGATGGCGTCCGACGGGCGCGACACCTCGACCTGGTCGGGGTTCTCGGGGTTGGCGGTCGGCGCCACGACGGCCTGGACGTCGTCGATCTTGTCCGGATCGGCGCGGAGGTAGACCGTGCCGGGCGTGTCGGCGGCGCCCAGCTCGCCGGTCGCGATGTCGCGGCCGATGATGGCGGACGAGTCGAGGTCGGGCGCCAGCTCCAGCGGCTCCATGATCCCGATCACGCTGAACCAGCGCCCGCCCAGCCACACCTGCACGCCGTCGTCGACGTCGGTGAGGCCGAGGCGCTGGGCCGCCACCGATCCGAGCACCACGACCGGCAGGCGGGAGCGCGTCGCGTCGAGCCACTCGCCCTGGGCCATCTCGCCGACCAGGGTGTCGAGCAGCTGGACGTCGGCGGCCTTCACCGTGATGCCCTTGGTGCGGTCGGCGCTGATGAGGTCGGTCCGCCGCACGGTGGCGTCGACCGAGGTCACCGACGACACGTCGTCCACCGGCCCGATGCGACGCAGCATCGCCTCGGAGGTCGTGGGCAGCACCGCGTCGTCGCGACCCATGAAGCCGCCCCCCGGCTCGACCATGAGCAGGTTGGTGCCCAGCCGGTCGAGCGAGGCGAGCAGGTGCGACTTGGACGACTCGGAGATCCCGAGCACCGCCACCATGGCGGCGATGCCGATGGCGATGCCGAGCGCCGAGAGCGACGCCCGCAGCCGCCGGCTGCGCAGCCCGACCGAGGCCACGCGGAGCAGGTCGCCCGGAGGCAGGGCGCTGGGCGTCAGGCGCGTGCCGCGCCCGCCGTCCGGCGCCCTGCCGCGTCCGCCGTCCGGCGCTGTGCCGTGCGCGCCGTCCGGCGCTGTGCGGCCCCGCCTGGCCGGCCGGGCACCCGGCACGGGGAACGGCACGGTGGTGTCGCTCATCGCGCCGCCTCCCCCGTCGACGCCCGGGCCGGCCGGTGGGGACCACCCCGGGCCGAGTCGGACTCGATCAGGCCGTCGCGCACCGCCACCTGGCGGGGCAGGCTGGCGGCGATCTCGTGGTCGTGGGTGATCACCACGATGGTCGAGCCGTCGCCGTTGAGCTCGTGGAGCAGCGCCATGATGGCGTCGCCCGACCGGGTGTCGAGGTTGCCCGTGGGCTCGTCGGCGAGCACCACCGACGGCTCCCCCACCAGCGCCCGGGCGATGGCGACGCGCTGGCGCTCGCCGCCGGACAGCTTCTCGGCGCTGTGGTCGAGCCGGTGCCCCAGGCCGACGCGCGCCAGCGCCTCGCGGGCCTGCGCCCGCCGGTCGCGCAGGCGGCGCCCGCTGTAGAGCAGCCCGTCGGCCACGTTGTCGGCCGCGCTCATGCCCGGCAGCAGGAAGAACTGCTGGAACACGAACCCGATCTCCTGGCCCCGCAGGGCCGAGAGCTGCCGGTCGCTCAGGCGGGCCACGTCGTGACCGGCGATGTGCACCGAGCCCGAGGTGGGCCGGTCGAGCGTGCCGATGATGTTCAGCAACGTCGACTTGCCCGAGCCGCTCGGCCCGACGATCGCCAGCAGCTCCCGCCGCTCGACCACCAGGTCGACCCCGTGGAGCACCCGGGTGGGCGGCTCACCCGGGTACTCCTTGACGACGTCACCCAAGGAGATGACGGCGTCGGTCGGGGCGGGGGTGCGCGCCCGCATGCCCGCGTCGTAGGTCGCGGTCATGCCGGCACCACCACGTCGACACCGGCCTCGATGCCCTCGCCGGTGACCTGCACCCACTCGTCGGCCACCGTGCCGACCTCGACGGGGACGAGCACGTAGCCGCCGGGTTGCGAGTCGTCGACGACCTGCAGGGCGTAGCCGCCCTCCCGCAGCGCCAGCAGTGCGGTCACCGGCACGGCGGTCGCACCCTCGGTGCGGCTGCGCTCCAGGGTGACGTCGACGGCGCCGCTGTCGAACGCGCCCGCCGCGGCCGGGTCGTCCAGGGCGACCGTCACCGGGTAGGTGTCCTCGCCGCTGTCCTCGGGTTCGGCCGACGGGTTGTCGCCGCCGTCGTCCGTGCTCGGCTCGGAGGCGACGTCGACGATCCTGCCCGGCGCCTCGCTGCCGTCGGGCAGGGCCACCGTGACGGGCGTCCCGGCCTCGACGTTGCTGACCTGATCGACGGTGAGGTCGAGCGTCACCACCTTGGTGTTGGCGGTGACCTGCACCACGGCCGCACCGGACGAAACCTGCGTGCCGCGCTCCTCGGACACCTCGGCGATGCGCAGGTCGGCGGGGGCGAACACCACGTCGCCCAGCGCCACCTCACCGTCGGGGTCCGATCGGCCCAGCGCCTCCTCCCAGGCGGCCACGGCGTCGGCGGTGGCGTCGGTGAACTCGGTGTCCACGGTGACGCCGTCGCCGTAGCCGAGGTCGACGAGCGCCTGTTCGAGCTGGGTGACGTCCGCACCGGGATCGGCCTCGACGTTCAGCGCCCGGAACGCCGGGATCTCCCCGTGCAGCAGGACGGTCGGCTGCAGGTCGAGGTGGAACAGGACGCCGCCCTGCCCGACGGCGGTGCCCACCGGGGTGACCCCGGTGACGACGCCCGACCGCCCGGCGGCGACCGCGGTGGTCGCACCGAAGCCCAGCTCGCCCTCGTAGTCGTCGGTGAGCACGAGGTCGCGCACCTCGGCGGGCACCGTGGTGGTGGCCGCAGGGGTGCCGCCGTCCTCCCCGCCGCCGTCGCCGCGGGACACGACGACGGCGGCGGTGACGAGGCCGGCCAGCACGGGCACGCCGGCCAGGGCGAGGCGGCGCCGGGGGCGGCGGGCGCGGAGCCCGGCCTCGTCCCCGCCCGGCCCGCCGTCGGTGGCCGGCGCCCCCGGCGCCCCGGGCCGGGGCGCCGGGAGCGCCGTGGCGTGATCGACGCTCACGTGTCCGCGCCCTCGCCGTCGCCGGCCTTGCCGCCGTCCGGCGGACCGAAGGTGCCGAGCTTCTCCTGGCAGGCCTCGAAGGCGGCCACCATCTCGGGATCGTCCATGTCGATCTCGCCGAACGGCCCCCCCACGATCCGCTTGTCGCCGCTGCCGGGACCGCCGTCGTTGGGGCCCTCGTCGCTGCTGTCGAAGCCCTCCGGCGCGCCGCCCGGACCGGACCCGGAGAAGTCGGGATCAGGGAAGTCCTCGATGCCCTCGTCCCGCATGCACTGGGCGAACTCCAGGGCGTCGGCCTCCATCTTCTGGCGGTCCTCCTCGCTCATCTCGCGGCCGCCGCCGCCCATGGGCGGTGGACCGCACGACTCGGTCGCGGCCTTCATGGCCTCGGGGTCGAGGTCCTCCTCGTCCTCGCCGCCCTCCTCGGGGGGCTCCTCGCTGCCGGCGCCGCCGTCGGCGGGGCCGGTGCCGATGTGGATCCCGGGGCCGTCGATCTGCAGGTTGCCGTCGGCGTCTCGGGTGGGGTCGGAGATGGCGATCCCCTCGTCGCGCATGCACTCGACCCAGTCGAGCAGCTCGGCGTCGGGATCGGCGTCGTCGCCCTGGGCCTGCTCCTCGCCGTCGTCGTCGGACACCGTGGCCACGTCGCCGCCCTCGTCGCCGCCGCCTCCGCCGCCGCAGCCCGCGGCGAGCAGGCCCAGCGTCAGGACGAGGGCGGACACGGACCGCCGCGTGCGCGGCGCGGCAACCAGCGCCGCGAGTGTGCTCAGGAGAGCGTGCGCGGACAGGTCACGTCGCTGCGTGTCACCGTGCCGCATTCCCGGTCGGCCGAGCTGTCGAGCGGGTGCTCCCGCTCCAGATCGCCACGCGTAGGCCCTGGCGAGCGCCCTGTCCGCTCGGTGTCTGAGTCGCTTCGTCATGGGCGGCACCATGACGGGGGGCGCTGAGACACGGCTGAGACGGCCGGCAGGCTGAGAGCCCGTCACAGCCGGATGGCGGGAGCCGGTCGTCGCCGCCCGTGCCGTGCTGTGCCGTGGAGCACCCGGGCGAGGGGGACCACCCGGGTGCTCCGCAGCGGCACCGGGCCGGGGGCGTCCGACAGCCGACGCCGCGCCCGGACCGGATGCGCTCCGTCCCGCGGGCCAGGGAGGAACGCCCCCGCACCATGACGGGGCAGGCTGAGACCCGGCTGAGACGGCCCGCCCGCTGAGAGCGCCTCACAGCCGCAGGTGGTGCCTTTCGGCACGCGCGGCGTCAGAATCCCTGCTGTGCGCGTGCTGGTGGTCGAGGACGAGCTGAACCTGGCCCAGGCGATCCGCGACGGCCTGTCGGCCGAGGGCTTCGACGTGGAGCTGAGCCACGACGGGCTCGACGGCCTGTGGCGGGCGCGCGAGCGCCCGTACGGGGCGATCGTGCTCGACATCCTGCTGCCCGGCATGAACGGCTACAAGGTGTGCCAGACGCTCCGCCAGGAGGGCGTCTGGACGCCGATCCTGATGCTCACCGCCAAGAGCGGCCGCTACGACGAGGTGGAGGCCCTCGACACCGGGGCCGATGACTTCCTCTCGAAGCCGTTCGCCTTCATGGTGCTGGTCGCCCGGCTCCGGGCCCTCGCCCGCCGGGGCGCGACGCCCCGGCCCCGCGAGCTCATGGCCGGCGACCTGGCGCTCGACCCCGTGCACCGCACCTGCCGGCGGGGCGACGTGCCGATCGACCTGACCCGCCGCGAGTGCGACCTGCTCGAGGCGCTGCTCCGCCACAACGGCCAGGGCGTCCCCAAAGCGCAGCTGCTGCGCGAGGTGTGGGGCGACGACTTCACGGGAGACGACAACGTGGTCGAGGTGTACGTCGGCTACCTGCGGCGCAAGATCGACGCGCCGTTCGGCACGCGCTCGCTCCAGACGGTGCGGGGCATCAGTGGATACCGGCTGGCCGATGGGTAGCCACGCCGTGACCACGGGGCGGTGGCGCCGGTGGCTCCATCCGCTGCAGTCCGTCCGGGTGCGCATCACCCTCGCCGCGGTCGTCGTCACGGCGCTGGCCGTCGGGTCGGCGGGCCTGCTGCTGGTGCGTTCGGTCGAGGACGCGCAGATCCAGCACCTGCGCGGCGACATCAACGACGATCTTGACGACGTGGTCGCCCGGCTGGAGGACGGGGCCGCACCCGAGGAGGCCATGGAGGTCGTCGCCGGCACCTCCGAGTTCGGGCTCTACGAGGTGAGCGGCAAGAACGGCAACGTGCTGATCTCGTTCGCCAGCGGCCCGTTCGGCGTCGAGGCGATCGACGCGCGGGAGGGACGGTCGTCCCCGGCCGGCGGCCCGGCCGGGGACGGCACCGCAGACGGACGCACGGAGGCGGCGACCGGCACGTCCGCGACGGATGGTGGGCCGGCTGCGGCGGGCCCCGCGCCCGAGGACGAGGGGAGCGTGACCTTCAGGGAGTCCGAGTCAGCCCCCGTACAGGGGAGCGCGACCGGCATCACCGGCGGGGACCCCCCGCCGGGCGGTGCGCCCGGCCTCGGGGACGGGCCCGTGGGCGCCGTCATGACGAGGTCGGGCGTGCTCGCGCGGCTCGAGACGATCACCCGCAAGGTGACGACCCCCGACGGCGAGCTGACGGTGACCGCCGCCATGCCCGTCGACCAGATGGCCCGCAGCGTCGACGCCCTGCGCCAGGCGCTGGCCGTCGGGCTGCCCGCCGTGATCGTCGTCGTCGGCGCGCTGGTGTGGGTGCTCGTGGGGCGGGCGCTCCGGCCGGTCGAGGCCATCCGGGCCGAGGCCGACGCGATCACGGGATCGACCATCCACCGCCGCGTCCCCGAGCCCGCGACGAGGGACGAGATCGGGCGCCTGGCCCGCACGATGAACGCCATGCTCGGCCGCCTCGACGCGGCCGCCGGCCGGCAGCGGCAGTTCGTCTCCGACGCCTCTCACGAGCTGCGCAGCCCCGTGGCGGCCATCCGCACCGGCCTCGAGGTGGCCCGCCGGTCGCCGGAGCGCGCCGACTGGCCGGCCGTCGCGGACGCGGCGCTGGCCGAGGAGTCCCGGCTCGAAGCGCTCCTCGACGACCTGTTGCTGCTGGCCGCCCAGGACGAGACCGGGGCACCGGCCCCGACCACGCCCGTGAGCCTGCCCGCCCTCGCCCACGCCGAGGCGAAGCGCCCGCGCCGGGTCCCCGTCGCGGTCGCCGCCGACCCGACCCCGGCCGGGCGACCGGTCGTGCCCGGCGACGCCGACCAGCTCGCGCGTGCGTTGAGCAACCTGGTCGACAACGCGGCGCGCTACGCCGCCTCGGCGGTGCGCATCGCGGTCACCCGCGGGGAGGGCTCTGTCCGGCTGGTGGTCGACGACGACGGACCGGGCATCCCGCCCGCGGACCGCGAGCGGGTCTTCGAGCGGTTCGCCCGGCTCGACGACAGCCGGGCCCGCAACGACGGCGGCACCGGGCTCGGCCTGGCCGTGGTCCGGTCGATCGTGACCCGCCACCACGGCCTGGTCTGGGTGGAGGACAGCCCCGAGGGCGGTGCCCGCATCGTCGTCGAGATCCACGCCCGGCCGCCCGCCGCCGGCGCGGCGGCTCCCGGGCGCGTCCACCGCCGGCACCCGCCGGTGCCGGACCGGACGGAGCCGGTCGAGACCTGACTCCCCCGAACCGGGTCGGCACCCGCGCGCCTGGCGCGCGCCCGCCGACCCGGTTCGGGGTGCGACCGCGTTCAGCCCGGCGGCCGGGTCACCTGGGCGGCCAGGCGCTGCGGGGCGAGGAAGCGGTAGCTCTCGGTCACCAGCTCGGCCACGTCGTCCCAGTCGACAGCGCCCTCGAGCACCAGGCCGACCATGTCCCGGCCCCACCGCGCCCGGAACCACGGCGGGCCCGAGCTCCCGAGAGCGTCGAGCTCCGGGCCCGACGACCGGCAGGTCAGGACCGTCGCCGGGCCGTCGGTGCCCGCCGCCCGGGCGTACGCCGGCGGCCAGCCCGCGTCGATCACCAGGACGTGGGCGAAGGTCCGCGTGGCGACGAGCCAGCGCACACCCACCCACCCCTCCTCCTCGTAGGTCTCCGGCAGGCCGAGGCACAGCGACCGCAGCGGGGTGAGGATCTCCGGCGGGACGTCGGTGTTCTCGGTCATCGCGTTCCTCCCCGGGGCGGGGCCTGCGCTCGCGAGCGTACGCACCCGGCGACCGCGAACGGGCGCCGTACCGTCAGAGGGCGCGGCGGATCCGGGCCACGAGGTCGACGAGCCGCTCGTGGTGGGCGCCGCGCCAGTACACCTGGCCGCAGGCGGTACAGCGGCGGAAGTCGTCGTAGTGGGCGCGGGTGAGCGGCGGCAGGCGGTCCCACACCTCGGCCTTGCCCACCGGGGCCAGCTCGCCCCCGCACTGCATGCAGCGGGTGAACGGCGCGAGCCGGGCGCCGAGGTCGAGCCGGCGGAGCACGTCGGCGACCTGCTCGACAGGCTGCGCGGACCGGACGAACAGCCCGCGGGTCACCTGGCGGCGCTTGAGCAGGCCACGGTCGCTGGTGAGCACGATGCGGCGCTCGGCCTCGCCGATGGCGGCCAGCGCAGCGTCGTCGAAGTCGTTGCCCCAGCGGGCGTCGAAGCCGACCAGCCGCAACAGGCGGGCCAGGCGGCCGAGGTGGACGTCGACGACGAAGCGGGGATCGCGCAACGGCTCCGGTCGCAGCCGGGTGATCGGCCCGGTGTCCAGGGACTCGAACACCGGGTAGACGGCGATCCGGTCGCCGGGGGCGGGCCGGTGCGTGAACGCCACGGGCTCACCGCCCACGACGATCAGGTCGACCTCGGTGTGGGGGATGCCGGCGGCCTCGATCACGTCCTTGACGGTCTGGTGGGGATGGAAGGGGCGGCGCATCGTCGCGCCCCGCTGGTCCGGCGCGAGGAAGTCGTTGAGCTCCGCATAGGCACGGACGTCGACGTACCCGGTCACCGCCACGAGCGTCGCGCGCCGGACGGCCGTGCGGGGCGGGCCCGTCGGACGGGACGCCCGCCCGCACGTCCGGTCGGGACACGCCTCGCACGGGGTCCCACGCCCCGGCCGCAGGGGCGAAGACGCGCGCAGGGCGATGTAGCATCCCGGCTACGTCCCGCCTGATGCCCGAGCCGCTCGCGGCCGACGAGCTCGACGGTCTGGTGGCCTTCATCGCCGCGCAGCAGGCGCAGCCGGACCGGCGCATCTCCTACGTGGGTGACGACGCGCCCGAGATCGCCGCCGGGCTCGCCGGCCTGGAACCGCCCTGGGCCGCCACGGCCCGGGTGCTGCGGGACGGTGCCCGGCTCACCGGGGTGGTGGTCGCCGAGTGGGACACCGATCTCGGCAGGGCGTGGATCGTCGGCCCGTGGTCGCTCGGCGACGGCAAGGCGTGGACGGGGGCGGCGGTGTCACTCCTCGACGCCGCGCTCGCACAGCTGCCGCCCGCGGTGACCCGCGTCGAACTGTGCGGCGAGGTCGCCAACCGGCGCCTCGCCGGGCTGGCGGCCGCCCGGCGGTGGACGGCGTCCGAGCCGAACCACGTCCTGGTGGCGGACGCCGGCGTGGTCGCCGGCTGGCCGGACCGCGACGGGCCGGCCGCGGTGCCGCTGCGCGCGCCGACCCTCGACGACGTCGGGGCGGTCGCGCCGCTGCACGACGCCGAGTTCCCCGGCACCTACGCCTCGGCACAACAGCTCGTCGAGGGCCACCTCGACGGCTCCCGCGTGGTGCTGATCGCCGACGACGGCCGCGGGGGCGTCGCAGGCTACGCCGCCGGGCAGGTCAACGACGGCGGCGAGGGCTTCATCGACTTCGTGGTCGTCGACCCCGGCGCCCGCCGAGCGGGTGTCGGGCGGCATCTCGTCGTCGCGCTCACCCGACGGCTGCTCGACCGGTCACCGGTCGGCCGCGTGGCCCTCACCGTCCAGGACCACCGCACGCCGGCACGGGCCCTCTACGACCGGCTCGGCTTCCGCCCCGACGGGGCGATGATCGCCTACCGCTCCTGGACCTGACGCCGGCGATCAGCCGCCGTCGCCGGAGCCGATCCCCGACCGGGCCGGGCAGATGGCCGCCATCGCGGCCGGGTCGTGCCGCATCACCGATCCCATCATCGGACCGGGGTGGTCGTCGCCCATGCGGTCGTTCATCCACTCGCCCATCGCGGCGCACCAGCCGTCGCCGGGCCGGCCCGGACCGTGGCCCATGCCGGTCCACTGCTCGCACGCCTGCTCCATCCGGGCCAGGTGCGGACCACGCCCGCCGTCGTCGTCATCGGCGACGAGGGCGCCGACGAGGCCACCGGCCGCGAACAGCGCCACCGCGAGGGCCACCAGCACGGGCCAGGTGCCCAGCCATGCGGCCCGCCGCCTCGGGCGGGGCTCCGGCGTCTCGGCGGTGTCCGGCTCGTCGGGCCTGTCCGGGGTGGGCACATCGGGGGTCTCTGCCATGGCCCGAGACTGCGCCGGCGGCCCGAGCGAAGGGTAGGGACCTTGGGGACGCGCGGCCGCGGCGAAGGTCCCCCGGTCGCCGGCCAGGTGGCCGGGCGCCGGCCCCCCCGGGGCGCGGCACGGGCCGGGTGCCACCCCGGGGGAAGGTGGCACCCGGCCCGCTCGCGGGCCGACCGGGGCGGGCGGC
>DASSGC010000293.1:0-14846 GCA_035693765.1 Acidimicrobiales bacterium | reverse complement strand
GTCCGCCGCGCTGCCCGACCCCGCAGCGCCCGAGCCGGCCGGGCCGCGTCCCGTGCCGGAGGCCGTGCCGGGTGGGGAGTCACCGCCCGACTCCCGCCCGGCCCGGCCGGACGAGACCACCACGACCGTCGGCACCCCGGGACCGACCCCGACGCCCAGCCCCACGCCGACCCCGACCCCGCCCCCGACGCCGACCCCGACGCCCACGCCGACCCCGGACCCGTGCCCCGGCGGCGACAGCGACGGCGACGGCACGCCGGACTCCTGCGACCCCGACGACGACAACGACACGGTCACCGACCCGAACGACATCTGCCCCGGCGGCGACGACCGCTGGGACCACGACGGCGACGGCACGCCCAACGACTGCGACGGCCGCGACGACTCGCCGCCGGACGTCACGATCGGCCAGCTGTCCAAGGCCCGGGACGGCTTCCTCACCAACATCTACGTGCCGGTGTCGGCCGAGGACATCTTCAGCGGCGTGCGCCGCATCGACGTGTCGGCGACCGTGACCTTCTCGTGCGAGGGGACCGACGGCCGGGTGACGAACACGTTCGGCGACACGCGCCAGGGCACGTCCAGCGCCACCTTCACCCTCCAGATCGGCTGCGACATCGTGAACCGGGCGCCGTTCGCCATCGACGTCACCGTCACGGCCACGGCCGCCAACGGGAGCGGGGTGACGGGCGGGGACCAGGTCACCGTCCGGGTCTGACCGGCCGTCGGCGCCCGACCACCGTCGGTGGCCCAGGTGGGAACCCGGGAATCTGCCTGGGTTCCGGCGGGGGCCGGAGGCGCAGGCTCGTTCGCAGGGGCCGAGGGCAGGGACGACATAGCGCACAGCAGAGGACGCGCCGCGGCCGCGGCGAGCCGCGGCGCTGGTCGGGGGCGGACGGCGCGGCCGGCGCCGCCGCCTCCCGGCCCTCCGGCGCGCCCGCCGGCGGGGGTGCTGGAGGTGTGGACCCCGCCCCGGGATCAGAGCGGCGGGGCCAGATCGAGCCAGTCGCCGAACTCGGCCCGTACCACCAGCCGGCCGAGCTTGCGGTACTCCCGCTGGATGGCGGCGACGAGGTCGGTCATCCGCACCGGGCTGGCGCGGCCGGCGGCGAGGTAGGCGGCGGTGAGCGCGATGCTGCGGATGTGCCCGCCGGCCAGCTCGAACTGGGCGGCGCAGAAGTCGAGGTCGACGTCGTCGGCCCGGGGCATCGCCCGGCCCAGGCACCGCTCCCACAGGATGCGGCGCTGCTCCTCGTCGGGCACGGGGAAGTCGATGATGGCGTCCAGCCGGCGGGTGAAGGCGTCGTCCAGGTTCGCCCGCAGGTTGGTGGTGAGGATGGCCAGGCCGTCGAAGGTCTCCATGCGCTGGAGCAGGTAGGCCACCTCGATGTTGGCGTAGCGGTCGTGGGCGTCGCGCACCTCCGACCGCTTGCCGAAGATCGCATCGGCCTCGTCGAACAGCAGCACGCCGTTCACGCCGTCGGCCTCGCCGAACACCCGCTCGAGGTTCTTCTCGGTCTCGCCGACGTACTTGTCGACCACCGTGGCGAGGTCGATGACGTACAGGTCGAGGCCCAGGTGCCCGGCGATGACCTCGGCCGACATCGTCTTGCCCGTGCCCGAGTCGCCGGCGAACAGCGCGGTCACGCCCCGGCCCCGGCCGCCGCCGGGCCGCATCGACCACTCGGTGAGCACCTGGTCGCGGTGCCGCACCCGCAGGGCGAGGTCGGTCAGCCCGTCGAGCGCCGCCGGGGGCAGCACCAGGTCGTCCCACCCGACGGCCGGCTCGATGCGGCGGGCACGGCGCTCCAGCCCGGCGCTGTTGCGCGTCCGCGCCCCCCGGCGCAGCCCCGCGGCGTCCACCGCCGTGCCGGCGAGCCGGGCCTGGTTGACGGCGGCCGCCGCAGCCTCGGCCACCTGCTCCGGGCTCAGCCGGAACTGGGCGGTGGCGACGGCCGCGTCGAGGCCGTCGGCCATCAGGCCGTCGAGGTGCGCCTGCCACACGAGCGCACGCTCGGCCGCCCGGGGGGCCGGGGCGGTGACCTCGACCGGCACGCGGCGCGACCAGCCGGGCTCCCAGTGGCGGCGGCCGGTCAGGACGATCTGGCCGTCTGCCTCGGCGAGCAGGCGGACGATGTCGGCGGTGCGCTCGCTCAGGTGGTCGATCGGCCCGGCCACGAGCACCGCGCCGCGCAGCCGGGCCTCCCGGGTGAGCGCCCTGGCCAGCGCGGCGAGCACCTGGGCGTGCGTGTCCGGGGAGATCCGGCCCAGGTCGGCGACCAGCGCCGGGCGGCCGCGTTCCGTCAGCGCGCTGACCACGAAGCTGCGCCCGCTCGCGCCGGGCTCCTCGGCCACGTAGGCGAGGATGTCGGGCCCGGCGCCGCCGGGATGGTCGGTGGGTGCGAGCAGCCGGGCGAGGCGGTCGCCGTCGCCGGCGCGGGGGTCGTCGGCCCCGGGGTCGGCGGCGTGGCGGGCGACGGTCACCGTGTCGGTGAGCAGGTCGGCCACGACCGGCTCGGGCTCGTCGCTGCCCAGCAGGTGCGCCACGACCCGGTCGGGCACCCGCAGCGGCCGGGTGAGGAAGGGCCGGTCGCCGTCGTCGACCTCGACCAGCCCGGCGGTCACCAACCGGCCCCGGGGTCCCAGCCGGTCGCGGGCGGCGGCGTCGGCCGGGTGCTGCCCGGTCAGCTCCAGGGCCAGGCCGATGCTCGCCCGGCGCCGCGTGACGTCGTCGTGGAGGTAGCCGTAGAGGCGCTCGCAGCGGTGGTCGACGTCGGGGGCGACCGCCACGAGCAGCAGGTCCTCGTCGAGGGCGTCGAGGCCGAACCGGCGGGACACGCTGCGCAGCCGCAGGTCGGCCCCGGCCGCCTCGTCGGCGTCGGCCGCCGCCTCGACCTTGGCCCGCGCCGGGCCGGCCTCGGCCGCCGGGGCGAGGGCCGGGATGGCGCCGGACAGCAGCCGGTCGATGTCCTCGTCGCCGAGGTACAGGCCCCGGAACGGGTCTTCCAGGCCCGGGTCGACCTGACGCCGGGCCTCGACCGCGGCCCGCACGGTCAGGTCCACCACGGCGAGCCGCCCGAGCAGGTGGGCGAGCGAGCGGCCGAGGGTGGCCGGGCGCGCGTCGGCGGCGAGGGCCACGGGTCAGCCCGCCTTGGCCTTGGCGGCCTTCGACGCCTTGGTCGCCGCGCGGGCAGCGGCGGGCGGGGTGGGCAGCGGCGGGCGGGGTGGCAGGCCCCGGCCGGCGACCGGGTCGGGCATCTGGATGACCGGCTTCGCCGTGACGGGCGGGGCGGTCGGCTCGGCCCGGTCGAGGTCCCAGGGAAGGACGACGACGAGGTCGAGCGACGGCTTGAGCTCGCCGCCGAGCGCCGACCACACGTCCGACAGCGCCCGGTCCTCGGGTGGCGGGATGGCGAGGCTCAGGGGGAGGGGCAGGTCGTGGTCGGCCAGGGTGCCCACCTGCACGTCGACGGGGAGGGCGTCGTGGCGCATGAAGCACGACAGCAGGCTCGACAGCAGCCGGTGCTCGTCCTCGGGCCGCTGGGTCCAGGCGGTGAGCAGGTACGACAGCTTGAAGAAGCGCGGGGGTTGCCGGCGGGCGTTGGTGCGGCCGTCCTCGCCGTGCAGGTCGACGAGGCCGGCCTGCCGCCGGCGCATGTCCTCGCGCACGTCGTAGAGGTAGACGTCGATGGTGGGCGTGTTGCGCCGGGCCGCCCACTCCTTGGTGGGGGCGTCGAACACGACCTCGACGTCGCCGTGGTCGTCGACCTCGCGGCGGATCAGCCCCCGGATCGACTCGTCGACGTCGTGGATCATGCGGTCTTCCGGCGGGGCGGCCGGATGGTGACGGCCACGGCGTCCCCGGTCGACGGCTTGAAGTTGAAGTCCGCGCGCCGGCGGTTGTCGAGGTACTCGTCGTTGAGCACCATGTTGTCGAAGTCCTTCCAGATGCGGTCGTCGTGGGCGCAGGAGTAGCTGCGGCAGACGCCGGGGCGCTTGTCGTAGATGTTGCACCCGCCACCCGGCCGTTCGTTGTGGACGCAGTAGCCCTGGGCGTCGTGGCGGATGACGTAGGGGTGGCCGAGGTCCCAGCGCACGTCGCCGGCCTCGACCTCGGCGGCGGAGAGGGGGAAGGGCAGCGTGCAGCACACCGCCTTGCAGATGTGCATGCGGGCCGCGCAGTCGACCTCGACCTCGGGGCTCAGCGGGTCGTCGGGGTCGTCGGTGCGGACCATGACGGTCGGCCAGGCGGGCAGCTTCCCGTCGGTCTCGTACTTGGCGCGGGCCTCGGCGGCCTGCTCCTCGCGGTTGGCCTCGACGGCCTTGGCGAGGGCGTCCGTGTCGATGACCCGCCGGTCGAGCAGCAGCCCGATGAGGCTGGTGAGGTAGACGTCGAGCTTGGTGGTGAGGCGGCCGTGCTGCTCCAGCGAGGCCTGCACGAAGTAGCTGGCGTGGCGGAGCTGGCGCTCCATCTCCTCGGGGTCGGACAGCCCCGACGGGGTGGCGGTGGCCGATCCGTTGCTGTGGGGCGTCACGACGGCTGACGGAGCGTCCATCTCGGTCCTTTCGCTGGGGCGCCCGCCGGCCGGGCGTGGCGGGCGCAGCCGAGTCCCACGGTCGTGGTCGCCGGGCCGCGGAGCCAGGGGCGGCGGGGTGTCCCATCAGGCGGCGGACGGTGCCCGATCGGGCAATGGTTCGACGGCAGAACCAAATGGTTGTACGATCGAACCATGCCGGACACCCCGCCGCGCACCACCCCGGAGGGCGTCCTCCCCGGCGGTGCCGCGCTGCAGACCCAACTGGTCGCCTTCGTCCGCGCCTTCGGGCTCCACCGCCCGGACGAGACGCCGTGCGGCACGCCCGTGCCGGTGTCCGAGGCCCACGCCGTCTCGGTGCTGGCCGAGCTGGGGCCGCTCACCCAGTCCGAGCTCGTCCACCACCTGGGGCTCGGCAAGTCGACCGTCAGCCGGCTGGTCGACCAGGTCGTGGCCCGGGGCTGGGCGGTCCGCTCCCCGAGCACCGACGACGCCCGCCGGCGGGTCGTGGCGCTGACCGAGGCCGGCGCCGGTGCCGCCGCCGACCTGGCCGCCAACCGGGCCCGCCGGATGGCCCGGCTGCTCGACCGCATCCCCGCCCATGAACGCCCGGCGGTGCTGGCCGCCCTGGAGACCCTCACGGAGGCTGCGCATGAGTCGTGACGCCCGCCGGTCCGCAGTGGCCGCCGCCGCTGCGCTGGCCCTCGCATCGTCCCTGGCCGCCTGCGGCGACGACGGCGGGTCCGCCCGCACCGACCGGCAGGCCGAGGTGGCCGAGCGGGGTGCCGAGGTCATGCCCTTCGACCTCGAGGCCACGACCCAT
This sequence comes from Acidimicrobiales bacterium, assembly GCA_035693765.1. Taxonomy (GTDB): domain Bacteria; phylum Actinomycetota; class Acidimicrobiia; order Acidimicrobiales; family VFJN01; genus ZC4RG19. The sequence continues at coordinate 9,488 of DASSGC010000293.1, read as the reverse complement.
CGGTTCGACCCGATGGACGACGGGCTGGTCCAGACCGTGGTGGTCGACGACCCCGGCGACACCGACCAGTTGGCGCTCGTGCGGGAGCACCTGGCCGACGAGGCCGAGCGGTTCACGGCAGGCGACTTCGGCGACCCGGCCACCATCCACGGCACCGACATGCCCGGCCTCGCCGAGCTGGAGGCCGGCGGCGGCGCCATCGACGTCGCCTACGAGGACGTCCCCGACGGCGCCCGCATCACGTACACGACCACCGACCCGGCGCTGGTCGAGGCGCTGCACGACTGGGGCGAGGCCCAGGTCATGGACCACGGCGACCACGCCGAACACGGCTGACCCTCCGGCCCGCGGGCGGCCCCCGGCAGCCGGCGCCCGGCGCCGGCGCGGCGCCGGCCCGGTCCTGGTGGTGGTCCCGTGCGCCATGCGCACGGGAGGACGCCAGTTCGGAGCGCGGGCTCGTGCGCCGGCGGGGTACCGGCCCGGAGGTCACGGCTACGGTGGGCCGGCATGGCCACCGCCGCAGAGAACGCGCACAAGCTCTTCGAGGACGCCGTGGGCGCGCCGGAGGGCGCCGGCGACTGGTTCACGGTGACCCAGGACCAGATCAACGCCTTCGCCGACATCACCCACGACCACCAGTTCATCCACGTCGACCCCGAGCAGGCAGCGCAGATGTCGCCGTGGAAGGTGACCATCGCGCACGGCTTCCTGACCCTGTCGATGCTCACCCACCTGAGCGGGTCGATCCCCCAGGACATGAGCCGGCTGGCGGGCGTCATGATGGGCGTCAACTACGGCTTCGACAAGGTCCGGTTCATCAACCCGGTCAAGGTCGGTTCGCGGATCCGGGCGTCCAGCACCCTCAAGGCGGTCGAGCTGCGCGATCCCCACACGCTGCACACGACCCGCACGATCACGGTCGAGGTCGAGGGCGAGGACAAGCCCGCCGTCGTCGCCGACTGGATCACCCGCCTCGTCTACACCTGACTGCCGCCGGTAGCGGCCGGCGCCGGCAGGTGGGAGCGGGCGGGAGGCCGCCGCGCCCTGGGCGGCGGCATCAGCGCGCTCCGCCGCCGGCCCCGCTAGCTTGCGGAGCGAAGCGACACGCACCGATCGAGGTCAGCACCGTGGTCGAACAGCGAGACGACGACCGGGCCCGCACCTGGCGCCGCCCGGGAACGGCGTGGCCCTGGATTGCGACGACCGGCCGCGGGTGGGCGGCGTGCGGTGGCGGCGTCATGGCGCAGGTACGTGCGGCCAGGGACCGCAACCGGTGACGGCCCACCGGCTTGGCGGCCGAGCGGATAGGCCGCTCGCCGCGGCCTACGCGTGGGGATTTGGCGGGGAAGCACCAGCTCCACAGCTCGGCCGACGGGCAACGCAGCACGGTGACACGCGCCGGCGTGACCTATCCGTTCGGGTCCTTGGACCGCTGGCCGTGGTGGGCGCGGCCTGGCTCGCCGGGTCGGTCCCGTTCGCCAACATCGCGGCGCGCCGGCGGGCCCGGGTCGACCTGCGCGACGTCGGCGGCGGCACGGTGTCGGGCACCGCGCTCTACGAGGTGGCCGGGTTCGGCCCGCTGGCGGTTGCGGGCGTGTGCGACGTGGCCAAGGGAGCCGTCGGCCCGCTGCTGGCCGGGCGCGATCGCCCGGCGCTGGGGGCGCTGGCCGCGACCGCGGCCGTGGCCGGTCACAACTGGTCGCCCTGGCTCGGCGGCGCCGGCGGCCGGGGCGTGTCGGTCGCGCTCGGCGCGCTGCTGCCACGGGCCTGGTCGGGCACGGCGGTGCTGGCCCTGGGGCTGGCCGGGGGGCGCCTGTCCCGCCACACCGGCCTCGGCACGTTCGTCGCCGACCTCGCGCTGGTGCCGGTGGTGGGACGGGTCCACGGGCGGGCGGCGGCAGTGGGGGCGGCCGGGGTGGTCGGCGTGATGCTGGCCAAGCGGCTGGCAGGCAACCGCCCGCCGGATGCGCCCGACCTGCGGACGTACGGCCACCGCCTGCTGTTCGACCGTGACCCGGCCGAGCCGCCCGCGGTGGCCGGCGTGGCGCCCGAGCCGGTGGCAGCCACGGCGGCGGCCGGGGTGCTGGGGGCGACGCGTACGTGATCGTGGTCGGGGCGGGCGGATCGGAGGCGCACCGGGACCGCCGGTCGGGGCCGGGGACGCCCGGCGACGGCCGGGGTGCGACCGACCCGGCACCGGATGGCCGTGACGGTGCGGTGACGGTGCGGTGACCGTCACCGTCGTCACCGACAGCGCGGCCGCGCTGCCCGCCGATCTGGTGGTCCGGCACGGCATCCGCGTCGTGCCGCTGTGGCTGCACGTCGGCGACGAGCACCGCCGCGACGGCGAGATGGACGTGGACGACCTGGTGGCGCGCCTGGACGAGCCGATCTCCACGTCGGCGCCGTCGCCCGGCGAGCTCGCCGCGGCGATCGCCGAGGCCCGGGGGCGTGGCGAGGTGCTGGTGCTGACGGTGGGCGCCGGCTTCTCGTCGACCCACGACGCGGCGGTGCTCGCGGCCCGGCTGGTGGGCGTTCCGCCCGGCCCGTCCCCCGGCGTCGCCGCGACCCCTGGCGCGGTGTCCCCTGGCCCTGTGCCTCGTCCGGGCCGGGCGCCGGAGGGCGACGCCGCCCTCGGGCCCGGCGCCGACGCCGGCACCGCCCGTGCCGGCGGGCCGGGGTCCGGGGTGACAGGGGGCACGGCACCCCAGGGCGAGCCGGGACCGGACGGCCGGCCGACGGACGACCGCGGGGTCGCCGTCGTCGACACCGGCACCGCGGCCGGCGCGCAGGCGCTGGTCGTGCTGGCGGCGGCCGAGGCGGCGGCCGCCGGGGACGATCTCGCCGCGGTCAAGGCGGTGGCCGAGCGGGTCGCGGGCCGGGTGCGGCTCGTCGCGACGGTGGCCGATCTCGAGCGGCTGGCGGCGTCGGGCCGGGTGCCGGAGGCCGCCCGCTGGGTCGGCGACCGGCTGGGTGTGCGTCCGCTGTTCGAACTGCGCGGCGGGCGGGTCCGGCCCCTGCGCCCGGCGTTCAGCGCCGAGGCCGCGTACCAGCGGATCGTCGCCCGCTGTGCCGAGGACGCGGTCCCCGGGGGGAGGCTGCACCTGATCGTGCTGCACGCCCTCGACCCGGCGGCCGCGGCGCGCCTGGTCGAGCTGACCGCTCCGCTGGCGCCGGCGACGTGCGTGGTCGGCGGGTTCGGGCCGGTGATGGTCGCCCACACCGGTCGGGGGCTGGCGGGACTGGCCTGGTGGTGGGACGGATGACCGCCGACGTGCTCACCACGGCCGACGGCGAGCGGCTGGCCGCCCGCTGGTGGCGGCCGGCTGCGCCCACCGGCGAGGTCGTGGTGGTGGTCCACGGGTTCTGCGGGGGCAAGGACACCCCGGCGGTCGGGTCCGTGGCCGCGCGGCTGGTCGCCGGCGGCCGGACCGTGCTCGCCTTCGACCTGCGCGGCCACCGCGGATCGACGGGCCACTGCTCGCTCGGGCTGCACGAACGCCTGGACGTGGACGCCGCGGTCGCCGCCGCGCGGCGGGAGGGCGACGTGGTGTTGGCCGTCGGCTCGTCGCTCGGGGCCGTCGCCACCCTCGACCACGTCGCCTGGCCGGTCGGGCCGGACGGCGGCCCCGGCTGCGGCGACGGCGCGGGCGGCCGGGCCGACGGCGCCGTGCTCGTGGCCGCCCCGGCCCACTGGAAGGTGCCGCTCACTGCCCGCGGTGCGATGGCCGTGGTGCTCACCCAGACGTGGCCGGGCCGGACGTTCCTCGCCCGCCGGGCGGCGACCCGGGTGGCGGTGCGGCCGCCCCGGGGCGCGGTGCCGGTCGAACTGATGCGGGCCGTCACCCGGCCGGTGGCCATCCTGCACGGGCTGGACGACCGCTTCCTGCCCCCCGGTGCGGCCCGCATGCTGCACGCCCTGGCGCCGGAGCCGCGGCGGCTCGACCTGGTGCCCGGCATGGGCCACGGCTTGTGCGCCGAGGCGGTGGAGCCGATCGCGGCGGCGGTCGACTGGGTCAGCCGGATGGCCGGCGAACCGGCGCAGGTGGCGCCCGCCCCGTCACCCGCGGCGGCGTGGGCCGCGCCGGGGCGCTCGCCGCGGGCAGCCGGTGATGCCGGGGCCACCGGGCCGGGCGGGCGGGCGGCGGCCCCGACCGACCCGACCGACCCGACCGACCCGCCCGGCCCCGAGGCGATCGCCGGCGGGGGGCCCGGCCTGGGTGGTGGGCCGTGACGGTGCCCGAGGGCGTCTCCCCGGTCCGCCCGGGCTGGACGCGCACGCTGCCCGGCCTGCCGGGCGACGCCGGCCGGCGTCGCGCGTCGCCGCTCCACGACCTGCTGGTGGGCCAGGCGGTGTCGTCGCTCGGCGACTGGATGGGCACGGTGGCGCTGATGGCGCTGGTGCTCCAGGTCACCGGCTCGGCCACGGCCGTCGGCGGCGTGCTGGTGCTGCGCCTGGCGCCGACCGTCCTGGCCGGTCCGGTCGCCGCCCGGCTCGCGACCCGGTGGAGCCGCCGGCGCACCATGCTGGCGATGGACGCCGTACGCGTGCCGATCGTCGCCGTGCTTCCGTGGGTGACCCACCTGTGGTGGATCTACCCGTGGGCCTGCGCCGCCGAGATGGCGGGCATGGTCTTCCTGCCCGCCCGGGACGCGGTGATCCCCGACCTCGTGACGCGGCGCGGTGGCGGTGGCGACGACGACCTGGCGGTCGCCAACGGGCTGGTGCTGGCCTCGTCGTACGGCATGATCCCCGTGGGCGCGGGGCTGTTCGCCCTCGTGTCGGCGCTCGCCGGGAGCGACGGTGTGGTGGCCGCCGCCCGGTTGGTGTTCGCCCTCGATGCGCTGACGTTCGTCGTCTCGTTCCTGGCCATCCGGCGGCTGCCCGAGGCGCGCACGGTGCCCGCCGCCGGCGGCGACGCGGGCCCTCGCCCCGGCTTCCTGGCGGCGCTGCGCCTTCCGCTGGTGCGTCGCCTGGCGCCGGTCGCGGCGGCGGTGGCCGTGGGCCTGGGTGCCCTCTTCTCGGTGGGCATCGTGTGGGTGCGCGAGGTGCTGGGGGCGAGCGAGACCGAGTTCGGGCTTCTGGTGGCGTGCTTCGGCGTGGGGGCCGGGGGCGGGTTGGTGGCGCTGCGGTACCTGCGCGGGCGGGGGCTGCGCACCATCCGGGCGCTGCTCGTGGTCCAGGGCGCGGTCGTGGCGTCGATGAGCCTGGCCCCGACGGTGGCGCTGGCGCTGGCGGGCGCGGTGGCATTCGGCGGGATCTCGGCGCTCGTCCTGGCCCTGGCGATGGTGGTGCCGCAGGACGAGCTGGGCGACCACGAGCGGGTGCTGGCCTTCGCCGTGTTCCACGTCGTCATCCGGGGCGGGCTGGCCGTCGCGGCCATGGCCGCGGGCGTCGCCGACGACCTGCTCGACGAGGTGCGCTGGCCGGTCGTCGGGCAGCTCGCGTCGGCACAGGTGGTGCTGCTGTCGAGCGGGTTGCTGGTCGTCCTGGCGGGCCTGGCGGCGGGACGAGCGACCGGCGTGGCTGCCGAACCCCGCTGAGTGTCGCCCCGGTGGGACCGCAACGCGATCGCCACAGGATCTCCCGGTTCGGCGCGCCGTTGTTGGGGCACTGTGTCGTTCGAGCGCAATCGGTTGACTGTGCAAGCGGTTCGGGCGGGCGATGTCAGGAGGGTGCATGGCCGGAACTGGCGAGGCTGACGAGCACCGGCTCACGGAGCGGGTGCGTCAGACCCCACGGCGGGACGTCACCGGAGAAGGCCATGACGACGACGGCGACGTGTCCGACCGCGCCCCCGAGGAGGACGAGCTGGCGGCGGTCGCCCGGCTGATGGGGTTCCTGCGGCAGGACGAGGACGACCAGTAGCCGCCCTGCCCCTGGCGGTGCTCAGAGCTCGTGCAGCCCGCACTCCGTCTTGCCCCGCCCGGCCCAGCGGCCCGAGCGAGGGTCGCCGGCGTCGGTGGGCAGGGTGGTGCAGGGCTGGCAGCCGATCGACGTGTACCCCTGGGTGAGCAGGGGGTTGACGGGCACGTCGTGGTCGGCGATGTAGCCCTGGACGTCGAGGTCGGTCCAGGTGGCGAGCGGGTTGACCTTGACGAGCCCGCGGAGGTCGCGGGTGACGATGGGGGCGGTGGCCCGCGTCTCGGCCTCGCTGCGGCGCAGGCCGCTCATCCACGCGGCCTTGCCGGCCAGGGCCCGGTCGAGCTGGCCGACCTTCACCGCGGAGCAGCAGTTCTCCGGGTCGACCTTCCACAGCTCCTCGTCGTGGTGGGCGACGGTCATCATGCGGAGGTTGAGGCCGTAGCGGCGGCGCACGGACTCGACCGTCTCCAGCGTCTCGGGGAAGTGGTAGCCGGTGTCGATGAACACGACCTCGATGCCCGGGTCGACCTTGGTGGCCAGGTCGATGAGCACGGCGTCCTGCATCGACGCGGCCAGGCACAGGTGCGGGGCGAAGTGGTCGACCGCCCACTCGATGATCTTGGGGGCCGACCACGACTCGAAGGTGGCGTTGAGCTCGGCCAGCTCCTCGTCGTGGAAGGCGCGGACGGGCAGGGGAGGGGGCTCGACGAGAAAGCTCACTGGGGCGTCTCCGTCATGGGTGGCGTCACACGCCGGCGCATTCGCCGGCGCCGACCTCGGCTTCGTACGGCCCGGTCTCGTCGTAGTCGACGTAGAACTCGGGGCCGTCCTCGGGGGTGGGGAACGCGTCGAGCTCCTTGAGCTCGGCGGCGATGGACTTGGCGCCGCCGGACCGGTCCATCCAGGCGCGGAACGACTCGCCGGCCGTGCGCTCGTCCGCGAAGCGCCGCACCACGCGGGCCGCCGCCTCGGGGGCGTTCTTGGCCGGGAGCCGGAGCGCCTTGTCACCGAAGTGGATCTTCTCGTCGCCGACGTAGCCGCCGAGCAACATCTGGTAGCCGGGAGCGGAGCGGCCGTGGGCCCGGCGCTCGGCGCCGAAGAAGCCGATGTCGGACGTGTGGTGCTGGCCGCAGGAGTTGGTGCAGCCGGAGATGTTGATGCGCAGGCCGCCGACCTCGGCCAGGCCCTCCTCCTCCAGCTTCTCGCCGATGGCGGCGCCCAGGCCGCGGCTCTGGGTGACGGCCAGGTTGCAGGTGTCGGCCCCGGGGCAGGTGACGACGTCGCGCACGAGCTCCGCGCCGGGCTGCGACATGCCGATGGCGTCGAGGCGCGCGTGGAGCTGGGGGAGCTGCTCCTCGGTCAGGCCCCGGAAGGCGACGTTCTGGCGGTTGGTGAGGCGGACCTCCAGGCCCATCTCCCGCTGGATGGCGGCCAGGGCCCGGAACTGCTCGCTTGTCACGTCGCCCAGGCGGGCGTAGGCGATGGCCGAGACGGTGCCCTTGGCGGAGCCCCGGACGACGTTGGTGTCGTCCCACTGCTCGAAGGGGTCGCGGCGGCGGATCTGGACCGGCACGCCCTGGCCCATCGGGGTGGCGGCCACGTCGAGGGACCTGCCGGCCGGGGCGTCGCCCGCCTTGTCGACCTCGGCGGGGATGCCGCCGGGCCACGAGGAGGAGCCGAGCAGCAGGCGCCGTTCCTTGATGATGCGGGCCTGGACGTCCTCCCAGCCGAGGGTGTCGACCAGCCACTTCATGCGGGCCCGGAGCTTGTTGTCGCGGTTGCCGTGGTTGTTGAACACCCGGAGGCAGGCCTCGATGGTGGGCAGGAGCGCCTCGCGGGGCGTGAACTCCTCCAGCGCGAGGGCCGGGTGGGGGTTGGCGCCCAGGCCGCCGGCCACGAAGACCCGGAAGCCGCGCTCGACGGAGCCGTCCCCGAGGGTGCGGGTGGCGCCGATCACGCCGACGTCGTTGAACATGGCCTGGCCGCAGTCGGTGGCGCAGCCGGAGAAGTTGATCTTGAACTTGCGGGGGAGGCGCTGGCCGAGCGGGTTGCGCACGAAGTGCTGGTAGGCGGCCTCGGCCCACGGGGTGATGTCGAGCTCCTCGTGGGGGCAGGCACCGGCCAGGTGGCAGCCTTGGATGTTGCGGACGGTGTCGCCGCACGCCTCGCGGGTGGTCATGCCGACGGTGCCGAGCAGGCGCATGACCTCGGGGATCTTCTCCAGTTGCACGTAGTGGAACTGGACGTTCTGGCGGGTGGTGATGTGGCCCCAGCCCCGGGAGTAGGTGTCGGCCAGGTCGGCCATCAGCTCGAGCTGGTCGGGCAGCAGGCCGCCCCACGGGATCTTCACCCGCACCATCTGGTTGTGCCCGCCCTGGCGCTGGCCGTAGATGCCGTTGTTGAGGCGGAAGATGCGGAAGGCGTCCTCCTCGATCTCCCCGGCCAGGTACTGGGCGAGGATGGCCTCGAACTTGTCGGCGTCGGCGAGCTGTGCGGCGTCGATCTCGCGCTGGCCCATGGGTGGCTCCGATCGTGGTGGCGTCAACCCTGATCCCCGGCGATCTCTGACTAATCCGATGAGACAGGTCAGGGTTCCGTCGACTAGTAGATCGAAACCCGAGTGGAGGTGTCAACATTCCCGGCGAACGCTGCGATCTCGCCGATCCGTGCGGTGCCCGTGCGCACGCGTAACATCAGCACCGTGACTGGGACCCCATCGGCCGCCGACGACCGCGCGTCGGGCGAGCCGGACATCGATCCTTCCGTGGCCCACGAGGCCCGGGTGTACGACTTCCTGCTGGGCGGATCGACCAACTTCGAGGTCGACCGCGAGGCGGCCGGGCGGGCCGGCGCCGCGGTGGGCGGCATCGAGGTGGCGCGCGCCGCGGTCCGGGGCAACCGGGCGTTCCTGGTGCAGGTGGTGCGCTACCTGGCCGGCGAGATGGGCATCCGCCAGTTCCTCGACATCGGCACCGGCATCCCCAACGACGACAACGTGCAGCGGGTGGTGCTCGAGGTGGCGCCCGATGCCCGGGTCGTGTCGGTGGACAACGATCCGATCGTGCTGGCCCATGCCCACCTGCTGCTGGAACCGATGGACGGGGGTGCGACCGTGTTCCTGCTGGCCGACCTGCGCGACCCCGACGACGTCCTGCGGCGGGCCGCCGAAACCCTGGACTTCAGCGAGCCGATCGCGGTGCTGTTCAACGCCGTGCTGCACCACATCCCCGACAGCGACGACCCGTACGGGATCGTCGCCCGCTTCATGGACGCGGTGCCCTCGGGGAGCTACCTGGCGGTCTCGCACCTGACGAACGAGATGCGGGCCGACGAGATCAACGCGCTGGCGGAATCGGTGCCACAGCAGGCGCGCTACCTGTTCGCCGCACGCACCAAGGCCGAGATCAGCCGGTTCTTCGAGGGCCTGGAGCTGGTGCCCCCGGGTGTCGTGAGCATCGACCAGTGGCGCCCCGACGACCCGGACGCCCCCGTCGAGGGGAAGCACCACTACGGGGCGGTGGCGCGCAAGCCCTAAGATCCTCGTCGGTGATCGACGAGAACGGCATCAGCTCGATCTCGTCGATCTCGATCATCACGGCACCGCTCCGGTAGACGCCTCCCA
>DASSGC010000292.1:0-9830 GCA_035693765.1 Acidimicrobiales bacterium | reverse complement strand
GGTGTGACGGTCTGGTCGTGGGCGGTGCGGCGGGCGACCTCGCGTCGGATGGCGGCGACGAGTGTGGGCATCTCGGCGCAGCCCTTGACGCGTCGGAACGACCGCTCGGCTTCGAGCATCCCGGCGGCGACCCATCGCTTCTTCATCGAGCCGTCCTTCCATCGCTTCACGCGGCCCATGCCGCTGCGAGCGACGCCGATCATCGACTCGATGCAGTTGGTGTTGGTGAGGGTGAGCGCGAGGCGGCCGCCGACGCCGAGACGGCGGACGGTGAACATCTCCTCGAGCCCTTCGAGCAGGCTGGCGGCGGCGTCGGGGTGATCGGCTCGCAGCTCGCCGGCGAGGCGCCGGGCGCCGTCGATGCCCTTGGCCGGATCCGCGTGGTGGAACGCCCGGGCCAGACGCCAGTCGACCGTGCGGGCCAACTCGTCGGGCAGGTGGTCAGCGACGTTGCGTCTCTTGTGCCACGTGCAACGTTGAATGAGGGCCTGGTCGCCGAAGACCTTCTGCACGCCGGCGGCGAGCGCCTTGGCGCCGTCGATCCGCCAGCAACCCGCCGTCGGCGTCCAGGCCGCGGGCGACCAGGTCGGCGAGCAGGTTGGTCACGACGGTCTTGTTCTCGGTGTCGCCCAGCCACAGCCCGACCGGGACCTTGGTGCCATCGGTGCAGATCACCAGGGCGACCACGCAGCACTGGCCGACGATCACGAGCCCGTCGATCATCACCACCGCCACGTCGAGGTCGGACAGGTCGCGGGCCATCAGCTCGCCCAGCGCCGCCTCAGTGGCCCGCACCCAACGGCGGCTCACCGACGAGCGGCCCGTCGCCTTCGACCGTTCGTCGAGCTCGCCGCCCAGCGGCGGATCGACATCCGCGTGGCGGCGGGTGGCGACGCCGGCCAGCATCCGCTCCACGGTCAGCTGGTCGAGCAGGTCCCTCGACGAGAACACCGCCCAGGCGTCCAGCTCGACCTCGCCGCCGTCGACAGTGCGACCCCTCGGTCGTTCGACGCTGACCTCCCGTCCGCCCAGCACCACCGGCCCGGAGGTCGTGCCATGCCAGTTCGCCGTGCGGGCCGGCAGCTTGGCGTGCTTCGGCCCAACCCGCTCGGTCATCTCCGCGTCGAGCATCTGGCGCATAACCACCAGACCCACATCCGCGCAGAACCCGAGCAGACCCTCCTTCACCGCGCCGGCCAGATCGGCCAACGCGAAAGTCGCCTCCAACCCCAGACCCGCGAGGTTCGCGGCCTCCTCCGGCTCGGCGACGCGGACGACAGGTACCTTCTTGTTCACGGTGGTCCCCTTCCTGGATGGGTTGTCTTCGTGGACGCCCAAAACCGTGCCAGCGGCAAGGTTTCAGGCGGGGGACCACCGCCTCACTTCAACAAACCCGGGGACAACCTCCTTCACTCCCCAGCCGTCACGAGGCGAGTCCGCAGGCGACCTCGTCCCAATCGGGCCGGGGGATCGGGGATCCGTCGGGGGTCATGGACACCTGCGCCCGCCTCGATCACACCGTGCAGAACGTCGAGCAGGAGATCGCCGAGGTGCAACCCTCACGCAGACCCCGAGCCGTGGACGACAGCGTCCCGCGTCGAGAACCCGATTGGTCAGAAATCCTGCGATGGGGTGATGACAACCACGACGATCTCATCGTCGCGGAGATACAAGAGACCGGTCCCGTCAATGGTCCCGTACCGGCAGCACCACTTCCAGCTAAAGGCAACCGCGTTGTCCCTAACTTGGATGGGCGTCCTCGGTGAACAGGGCACGGATCTCGTCGAGATCGCCGCCCTCGAATGCTGCTTCGAAGGCGGACACGTCCGCCACCGTCCAACCCCTCTGTCTCCGCGGCGTCCTCGGACTCGGTGATCCTGCCCACAAGGAATCCCACTCCGAGCGCGATGATCACGACTCCCACTGGTATCGCCCAGCGCCACCAGGGACGACGGCCCCTACCCTCGGCCGCCGGTTCTATTTCGCCTGCGGATCGCACGCTTGTCGCCATCGAACCACCCTCGTTCGTTGTCCACCGGATTGGCGCGCCGGTCGCGGCCGGAGATAAGTGCCACCGGTCGGTGTTCACGCAGGACGAACGACTTGGAGGCCGAGCGGATAGGGAGCTCGTCACGGCCTACGCGTGGGGATTTGGCGTGGAAGCACCAGCTCCACAGCTCGGCCGACCGGCAACGCAGCACGGTGACACGCGCCGGCGTGACCTATCCGCTCGAGTCCTTGGGCGGTCACCGAGCGGTCGACCTCCGCCAAGCCGGCGTCGACTCAAGCGAGGGATGCGGTCCGGGATCGACCCGGAGCATGCGCTGGAACCGCCGGCCCTGCTCAGTGCTCCGCCCGTCCATCGGGCCATGGTGCACCTCCGTTCACAGCTGATCGTCACGTGGCGGCAGCGGTGGGCAGGTGCCGATGAGCGACCGTTCGGGACCTTGGCCCCTAGAAGCTGCGCCGCTCGACCGCGGACCATGGATGGCGATGGCCGGCTCCATCGCAGGCGACTCCATCCCCTCGACGGGGCTGGGCCCGCAGCGGCCCCCCTTGCTGGTCCAGCCCGTCGAGGTGGCGCACGTGGTGGTGCCGCTCGACGGCTCGCCGTTCGCGGAGCGGGCGCTGCCGGTGGCGGCGTGGGTCGCGGCGGGGCTGGGCGCCGACGTGCACCTGGTCGAGGTCGTGCCCTGCGAGGCCGAGGAGGAAGCCGAGGCCGCCATTCGCTACCTCGGCCGCGTCGCCCGCCGGCACCGCGCCGCCGCCTGGGACGTCGTGGAACGCAACGACGTCGGCGCGGCGCTCGCCGACATGGGGGGCAGCGCTCCCGGCCGCCTGGCGTGCCTGGCCACCCACGGCCAGGGCCGGAGCGTCCTTCTCGGCTCGGTGGCCGTGTCCCTGCTGCAGCGCAGCAACCATCCTGTCGTGCTGGTCGGGCCGGTGGCCCGGGCGGTGACCGCAGCCGACGCGCCGATCGTGGCGGCCGTCGACGGCACGACGCGCGACGACGTGCTCGTCTCCGTGGCGTTGGGCTGGGCGGCCCGCCTGGGGCGCCGGCTTGACATCGTCACGGTCGCGGAGCCGGCACCCCACTGGTACCTCGAAGGCGCCAGGCCACGGCAAACTCGGGGCCCGACCGGGCCCGAACGGTACGTCGAGTCGCTGGCGGCCCGGGCCGACGGAGCGGGCGTCACGACCGCGCCCCGGGTGATCTACGACCCCGTCAGCGTGCAGGACGGCCTCATCCCGTTCCTCAACCGAACCGCAGCGCTGGTCGTGGTGGGGTCCCGCCACCGCCACGGTCTGGGCCGCATGGTCCTCGGAAGCCACGCGGTCCGCATCGTGCACGACGCCGCCGTCCCAGCCGTGGTGGTCCCGCTGCCGCCGAACCGGTCACGACGAGGTGGCACGCAGGTCAAGGGTTCACGAGGGGAGTGATGCCGATGTATGCAACGGTGACTGGTCCCGTGCGGCTCGCCATGGCGGTGCCCGTCGTGTCGATCGACCCGGCGACGACGCTACGCGGGGTGGCGCGGGAGTTGGAGCACGAGGACATCGGCGCGGTCGTCGTGTTGGGACGATCTGGCCTCGCTGGTCTGCTGTCGGAGCGCGACATCGTGCGGGCGTTGGCCCGCGGTGCCGATCCCGATGCGATCTCTGTTGACAGGGTGATGGCCGAGGATCCCTTGTCGGTCGGTGCTGACACGCCAATCGCTGAGGTGGCGGATCTGATGCGCGACACCGGCGTTCGGCACCTCCCCGTCGTCGCCGGTGATGACGTGGTCGGCATGGTCTCGATGCGCGACGTGCTCGACGTGATTCGTAGGGAGCAGACCGCGCGCCGGGACGATCGTTGGACCGCGAGAGGCGACGAGGAACACGACGTGAGTCCCTCCAACCCGCGAGCAACGGAGAGGTTGCGAGCCGAGCACGCCAGCTTGCGGCGTGACGCGGCTCGCCTGCCACGGGTGGCCGCCAGCCTTTCCGAGTGGACGGCCCCGGACACTCCCGATCAGCTCCAGCAGGTGCGTGGCTTCCTGGTCGGCAGGCTTCTGCCGCACGCTGCGAGCGAAGAGGCGGTCCTCTATCCGCTGCTGGACAAAGTCATGGGGGCGGAGCAGTCGACCGCGACGATGGTGGCCGACCATGCCGAGATCCACGAGCGCAGCGACGCGCTCGCCGGGCTCGTGGCGGCAGTCGGTACGGGACCTCCGTCGCCGGCCGAGGCCGAGGCGCTGAGGGAGCACCTGTACGGGCTGTGGGCGATCGTGCGCCTCCATCTCGACAAGGAGGAGAAGATTCTGTTCTCCCTGCTCGACGCCCGTCTCTCTTCCGCCGACGTCCAGACGCTCGAGCGGAAGATGGCCGCCTTCTCCGGTCACGCCCCGGGCTAGGTGGAGTCCCGGTGACCTTGGTGCACCACATCCTTCCCCGAACGCCTGTCCGGTCGCTGGACGAGTACCGGGCGCAAGGCGGTGGCCGCGGTCTGGAGACGGCCCGTGGCGTCGAGCGGGAGGCGATCGTGCGCGAGGTAGAGGCGTCGGGGCTGCGCGGTCGGGGCGGCGCCGGCTTCCCCACCGGGCGCAAGTGGCGGGCGGTGCGCGACTATCGGTCGGCTCGATGGCCAGCCTCGGTGGTCGTCAACGCTGCGGAGGGCGAGCCGGGCAGCTTCAAGGACCGGACGATCCTCCGGTCCAACCCGTACCAAGTGCTGGAAGGAGCGCTCATCGCTGCCCAGGCCGTGGAGGCCGACAAGGTGATCGTCGGGCTGAAGCGCTCGTTCCGTGCAGAGGTGCGGCGTGTCGGGGAGGCCGTCGAGGAGGTCCGTCGGGCCGGCTGGTCCGAGGGCGTCGAGCTCGTCGTGTTCGAAGGGCCCGAGGCGTACCTGTTCGGCGAGGAGACAGCCCTGCTCGAAGCCATCGACGGGCGCGACCCGTTCCCCCGTCTCGCGCCGCCTTACCGACGAGGGGTGGACGAGCTGGTGGAGACCCAGGCCGACGTGGGCAGCAGTCTCCCTGCACACGTGCTGATGGCCGGAGACGATGCACTGGCGCCGCCGACGTTGGTGGACAACGTGGAGACCGTCGCCAACGTGCCGCGCATCGTCGCGGATGGCGCTTCGTGGTTCCGCATGAGTGGCACCGCCGAATCGCCCGGCACCGTCGTCTGCACGATCACCGGCCACACGCAACGCCATGGCGTCGGCGAGGTCATGATGGGCACACCGCTGCACGAGGTGATCGAAGCGACCGGCGGCGCCCCCCAGCCAGGCGACAACATCGCCGCCGTACTTCCCGGTGCCTCCAACCCGCCGATTCCCGGCGACCAGCTCGATGTGCCGGTCAGCTACGAAGGCCTCGCCGCCATCGGGAGCGGCCTCGGATCAGCCGCGTTCATGGTCCTCGACGACACCGCCGACCTCGTCGCTGCCGTCGCAGGCGTCTCGAGGTTCCTCGCCGTCGAGTCGTGCGGCCAGTGCACGGCGTGCAAGCGCGACGGGCTGTCGCTGTCGTCACTGCTCGCCAAGCTGTGCCGCTCCCAGGCGGACGAAAGCGACCTGGCAGACCTCCATCAGCTCGTCGGAACGGTGACCGACGGCGCGCGGTGCTCCCTGGCCGCCGAGCACCAAGCCGTTGTCGCTGGTCTGCTCGAACGATTCCCGGCCGCTGTGCGGGCCCACGTCGATCACGAAGCGAGCCGGGTCGAACCGGACGACATCGCCGCCCTGGTCGGCATCGAGGGAGACGTCGCCGTGCTCGACGAGCGCCGACGCAGCAAGCAACCGGACTGGACCTTCGACCAGGCGTGGTCGGGAGCCACGCCCGCAAATCGGCTGGCCGATCACCGGACCCACATCGAGCGAGACTGAGACCAACCGCTGCAGCTTCTCGGCCGGGTCAGACGGGTCAGAAGGTGACGATCTTGTCGGCTCAGGCGGTCCAGTCGGCGAGCTCGTCGAGGGTGGAGCGGCGGGCGCCTTTGACCAGGTGGTCGTCGCCGATCCCGCGGGCGTCGAGGCAGGTGCCGCAGCAGCCGACGTCGGCGCCGTGCCGGGCGGCGCTGAGGATCATCCGGTCGAGGTGGTAGAAGCCGTCGGGGACCTTCTGGCCGGCCATGGCGCACGTGACGGCGTCACCGATGAGGAACACCCGGACCTTCGTCGGTCTTCGTGCACGATGGCTCAGGGAGCCGCCAACCAACCACGTCGCCTTCCCCTCGGGTCGCGCCGGGGGGCACGCGGCTGTGCTCACCCGTCCCGTCGGTAGTCGGCGAGGGCCCGGGCGGCGATCTCGAGGACCCGCCGGGACGTGACGGTGTCGGACTTCGATCGCTCGACCAGCGAGAGCTCGAGCGGTACCAGCACCTCCCACTGGGCGTCCGCCACGTCATCCGGCGTCGAGGCACCGGCGACGAGGTTGGCGGCCAGCGCCCTCTGCCCGCGCCGCCAGCCCGGCTCCTGGCCGTCCCGCACGGCGCCCATGACCTCGCCACCCGACCGGGCGAGCTCGATCAGATCCTCGAAAGCAGCGTGCGCCAGCCTGTTCAGCACGACCCACGCCGGCACTCGGCGCCCCATGGTCAGACGGTGCTCGACCAGCCGGCCCGCCAGGAAGGCTTCGATCTCGCCGGCCATGAGCTCGCCGAGCTGCTCGACGGAGCAGTGTGTGAGCGTCGCGGGGACGAGCGGCCACCGGTCCTCGTTGTCGACCGAACCTGGGCGATCAAACCGCGAGAACGGCATGGCCATTTGCCCATCCTCCTCATCGCGCCGCCCCGGGTGCAGGGTCGTAGGTCCCTTCGTCACCCTCGGGCAACGAGGTCAACTGCAGCGGCGGTGGAGGATCGAGGAGCGGTCACCAGTCGACGATGAGTCTGCCGTTGTCGCTGGTGGCGACCGTTGTGCCCAGCGAAGCGCCTTCCCGGTGGAGGGTTGTCGCCAGCCATCGCAGGTCGTCGGCGGGAGGACGGGTGAGCTGGAAGCGTTCAACCTTGGTGGGGACCAGCTCGAGGCGTTGGAGGGTGCCGGAGCCATCGTCGATGGTGGGCAGGTACAGGGCTCCGAGTTCGCCTCGGTAGTGGTCGTGGTTGGGGATGCCTTCGTAGTCGGTGAGGAGATCGCCACAGCCGTACACGATGAGCCGTCCCCGGTGGACCTCGATCCCGAGGGGATGGTGGGAGGAGTGGCCGTGGACGACGTGGACGCCGGCCTGGTCGATCAGTTGGTGGGCGAACCACCGCCGGTCCTGGGCGATCTGGTAGCCCCAGTTCTCGCCCCAGTGCAACGAGACCACGACGACGTCGCGGGGGCGTGCGCAGGACCGCACGATCCCAGCGATCCGGTCCACGGTGTGCTGCGACAGATCGGGGAGGAGGGCGATCCCGGGGTGCTGTTCGCGGGCTGCCCACTGCGTGGGGATGCCGCTGGCGGTGGACCCGGCCGCAAGCACCAGCACCCGGGCGCCCGATGGCGTGTCGACCATGGCGGGTGCCCATGCCTCCTCGGCGTTCCGACCGGCGCCGGCAGGGGTGATGCCCGCGGCCTGGAGAACGTCGAGGGTCTGGACCAGGCCGGGGACCGACCAGTCGAGAACGTGGTTGTTGGCCAGCACCGCGACGTCGATGCCTGCGACCGTGAGGATCTCGACGTTCCCGGGATGCATCCGATACTGGATGCCCTTCCACGGCCAGGGGCAACCCCGGTCGGAGACCGTGGTCTCCAGGTTGACGATGAAAGCGTCCGGCGCGACGCCTTCGAGAACCGCGAGCGTTTCGCCCCACACGTAGGCGGGCTCCACGCGTCGTGGGATCGGCCCGGAGCGCTCCTCCGCGAGTTCGACGTAGTCGAGTGCCGATCCCGTCCACGGCTCGTAGATGGTCGGATCCCCGGGATGGCGCAGGATCTGGTCGACGCCACGCCCGCACATCACGTCTCCGGTCAGGCACAGCAACACCATCTGCACGCCCACGCTCGCGGCTCAGCGGGTGCCGGAACCAGGGACGAACGTCCCAACCTGGCGCCCTGGTCCCGGGGCCGGACCGGTCGGCGGCGGGTCGGCGCTGCCCGCGGCGGGCGTCGCCTGCACGGCTGGCCGCGGTCGGCTGGATCGCTCAGGCGTGGCTGATCGCCGGAGTGCGCCGTCGCTGTGACGGCGGGAGGTCAGGATCAGAACTCGCACACGTGCGCGGCGCAGCCGCCCGCGAAGCCGGCGTCGACCTGCACCGGTGGGTCGGCGACGCCGGCTGCCGCCTCGGGCAGCAGCGTGAGCACCTGGCCGGGCCTGCTGCCGTAGCGGTAGATGGTGATGCCCTTGACCCGCGCCCGCCACGCGGCGAGGTAGATGGCGCGGACGTCATCGACGGTCGCGCTGGCGGGCAGGTTGATGGTCTTGGACACGGCGGCGTCGACGCGGCGCTGGACCGTGGCCTGGATGCGCAGGTGCCATTCGGGTGCGATCTCCAGGGCGGTGGGGAACGCGGTCCGCACGTCGTCGGGGACCGTCGGGTTGGCGCGCACGCCGCCGGCGCGGGCGATGTCGGTCATCAGCTCGTCGCGGTAGAAGCCCCGGTCGCGGGCGAGGCGCTCGAAGTGGGCGTTGACCTCGATGAGGTGGCGGCCGAGCACGTTCCGCGCATAGGCGATGGCGAACATCGGCTCGATCCCCGCGGTGGTGCCGGCGATGAGCGACACGGTGCCGGTGGGCGCCACCGAGGTCACCTGGGCGTTGCGCCGGGGTGGTGACCCGGCGTGGGCGAACACGCTGTCCGGGAGGGCGGGGAAGGGACCGCGGGCGCCGGCCAGCTCCACGGACGCCTGGCGGGCCTGCTCGCCGATGTGGCGGGCGAGCCGACCCGCGAGCCGGACCGCCGCGTCGCTGTCGTAGGCGATGCCCAGCGTGGCGAGCAGTTCGGCCAGCCCCATGATGCCGAGGCCGACCTTGCGGGTGGCGAGTGCAGCGTGCTCGAGCTCGGGGAACGGGTACCGGCTCACATCGATCACGTCGTCGAGGAACCGCACCGCCAGGCGCACGGTGCCGGCCAGGCGCTCCCAGTCCACCCGACCACCGGCGGCGAAGCGGGCGACGTTGATCGACCCCAGGTTGCAGGACTCGTTCGGCAGTAACGGCACCTCACCGCAGGGGTTCGTCGCCTCGATGGGCCCGAGCCCCGGGGTCGGGTTGGCCCGATTGATCGTGTCGAGGAACAACAGCCCCGGATCGCCGGTGCGGTGGGCGGCATTGCAGATCGCGTCGAACAGGTCGGTCGCCCCCACCCGCGCCACGGTCCGGCCCGTGCGGGGGTTGACGAGCCTGTGCGTGCCGCCCCGTTCGACCGCCCGCAGGAACCTGTCGGTGACCCCGACCGACAGGTTGAAGTGCAGGTCGCCGGGGGTCACCTTGGCGGCGACGAAGGCGTGGACGTCGGGGTGCGACACGTCGAGGACGGCCATGCTCGCCGCCCGCCGCCGCCCGCCCAGGCGCAGCACCCCGGCCGCGGTGTCGAACACGTGCAGGAACGACAGCGGCCCGCTGGCCGTGTCGCCCGTGCTGGTCACGATGTCGCCCTCGGGACGCACATGGGAGAAGGCGTAGCCGGTGCCGCCGCCCGCCTGGTGCACGAGGGCGGCGTGGCCCAGCGCGCCGAAGATCGACCGCAGCGAGTCGTCCAGCGGCAACACCACGCAGCCCGACAGCAGGCCGACGGGAGTGCCCGCGTTCATGAGCGTGGGCGAGTTCGGCAGGAACTCCAGGCTGCGCAGCAGCCCGGAGAAGCGCTCGGCCCACTCAGTCGACGCGCCGGGCTCGTAGAGATCCTCGGCGCCGGCGACG